>NZ_JCACKS010000240.1:0-95380 GCF_059505505.1 Pelatocladus sp.
GATAAATTTCAAACATAGTTGTTTTTCTCTATCCAGAGTGATGAAAGAGCGCTAATAAGCCTTCGGCGTTCAGAGATTGACTATTCAGACTAAGCGTTAAAGGCAGATATGGCATCCGATCGACCATGCCAAGACTGCTGTCAAGGATTTTGTAGGGAAATCTCTGAGCGTCAGCCATTTTGTTCTTGTTGCTTTGTCGCCAGAAGATTCATTAGAACATTGGCAGCCTCAGAACAGTTGTAGGGCGACCAGACCGGATACTCTTGGTTTGCAACAAAGAAGTTTGCATCTTCTTCTTTGACCAGTTCTGTTGCGAGAAACTGCATCAGCCGAAGCTTGTCAATTTTTGGAAGCCCCTGGATTTGTAACATGAGTTCAGCCAATGGCATTTGAGAATCTCCTCGTTTGAGGTTTGGTGAAAAGGTTGAGGATGCTCGCTTGTCATACAGAGGCGCATCACTAGCCTGCACCTATTTTACCAATTGCTTGGTGGGTTGTTTCAGGAGATTCCAATCACTATATCAGTGCTTTTCTCTTAAAAGATGAAATTAGCGATTGCCGAAGCAAGTTAGGAGATTGAGCAAAAAGTGGCTGGGTTAAAGAAGGGAACCCAGCCTACAAGACCTCAAGGGGTGACAAGCACCCGAAAACCTTTATTCAACAAGGGTTTAGAGTTTTGAAGCTGCGAATATAATCAAGGTACAAATAAAAATGATAATCATTCTTTTGGGGAGGAGTAGGGCCTTTCCAATTAGGGACTTCCAAGGAATAAAATAACCAAATACAATAATGATAATCATTCTGATAGGGGGGAAGGAGAAGCAGCCGTCGGCTGCTTCTCCTTCCCCCCCTTTTGTAGTAAATTCAATTTGGAGTGTAATTTTTGGGTGTTGGGAGTGTTGATAGAATTAACTGATTCAGTCAAAAAATTGTTTAACGAAACAGCAAGCCAACTCAAAGGAGCAGCACGACGGCAGTTTCAAGCACAAGTTGTGATGGAGCTAGGTTACGGAGGACAATTACTGGCTCAAAAAGAATTGGGATGGGATAGAAATACTATTCGTAAAGGAATTCAAGAACTAACGAGTGGAATTACTTGTGTAGATAATTATTCTCAAAGAGGACGTTGGAAGGCAGAAGAACACTTCCCAAATCTTTTAGAAGATATCAAAAAATTAGTTGATGACCAAAGCCAAACTGATCCAAGTTTTAAAAGTCAAAGGCTGTATACACGCCTGACTGCAAGTCAAGTAAGAAAGCTATTAATTGAAAAGTTTGATTATAGTGATGAACAGTTGCCAACTGAAGAAATAATTCGCATCAAATTGAATTATTTAGGTTATCGACTCAAACGAGTAGCAAAAGTTTTACCTCAAAAAAAATCCCAGAAACTGACGCAATCTTTGAGCAACTAGCACTCTTTTAATCAATCAGCTTTGGATGACAAGAGCATTTTACGTCTAAGTCTTGATGCAAAAGCTCGTGTAAACATTGGCTCGTTTGACCGAGGAGGTAGAAACAGAATCCCAACCGAAACTGATGACCATGATTATAACCCAAAAACAACAGTAACTCCTTATGGTATCTTTCTCCCAGAGTTAGATGAACTATTTTTATATTTTACAGAGTCTCAGTTAACGAGTGATTTTATTGTTGATGTCTTATCAGATTTTTGGAAAAGTCAGAGTTGGCGGTTTCCAGATATAAAAACACTTATTCTTAATCAAGATAATGGTGGAGAAAATAATTCACGCCGTACCCAGTTCATGAAACGTATTGTCGAGTTTGCTCATCAACATCAACTTAATATACGTTTAGCTTATTATCCTCCATAGGGATCTCCAAATAATAAAATGCCCAGGCGAAAGCGACGGCTGGGCATTTTATTATTTGGAAAAGCCATATCATAGTAAATATAATCCCATCGAGCGAGTATGGGGTATATTAGAAAAATCTTGGAATGGCAGTATTTTAGATGAAGTTAAAACTGCTTTAAACTTTGCTGAAAATATGACATGGAAAGGTAAACATCCTGTAGTAGTTAAATTAATAACTCAAACCTATGAAACAGGAGTTAAGCTGACCAATAAGGCTATGTCTGCTGTCGAACAACAAGAACTGATACTTCTGTGTCAGATAGGTGACATAATCCTCTTGGGCGTTATCTTCTCCTGTAGTTGCCGAAATTTTAGCAATGCCTCGTAAACGCGACAGATTTCCCCGTTTCGGCTTTGGGTTGGCTTCCTGTTTCAGAGATTCTAGAAGAGCCTGTACCAACGGCGTTGCGATCGCTAATGGGCAATTGCAACGCCTGATTTTGTATTTCTTGTAATGTCATTAGTTCTTTGCCCAGCAACTCAGCGGTCGGCTCCAACGATTTGTTATGCCGCATCAACACCAAACGCTTTAAGTGCCACAATATTAAGGTAACTTAATTTCTACCCAATTCTATGCAGGTTAAGGATTTGACTATTGAAGAACTCAAACTCTTGATTCAAGAGACTGTTGCTGAAACTATCCAATCCTTGCTGATTGACCCTGATGAAGGGAAACAAGTTAAGCCAGAGGTTAAGCAGCAACTCCTTAGTTCTTTACATCGTACCCAAGCTGGAGAGCGTGGAATCTCGGCTGAGGAAGTTGCAAAGAAATTGGGCTTGAACTGGTAATGACTTACTACGTTGAATTCACGTCAGAAGCAACAGATGGTTTAGAGCAGCTTACTTCAACTATTCAACAACGCATCCTGAGTAAAATCCGTTGGCTTTCGGAGAATCTTGATAATTTGACTCCCCAAGCTCTGAGTGCTGATTTGAGTGGACTGTTTAAGCTCAGAGTTGGGGATTATCGAATTATCTACTCATTTGATAGTAGCAATCAACGCATTACAGTTCACAAAATTGGACATCGCCGAGATGTTTACACTTGATTACCCACGCTCCTACTCTATGTGAGCGAACTAAGCAACACCAACACCATATACTTTTGAGTCAGCGTAGGTAGAGATTAAAATATCAAAGCTGTTGACAGTTATATTGCTCGGAGAAACTTGCAGGCGTGTATTGATTGCCTAGTTAGCCTCCATTGAAGCGGTTATGTTCAACTATGGATAAGGTTTAATAATGTTAGGCAGCCAATATAAATTAAAAACCTCACTAATAAACCACAAACTTACGGTTATAAAAATTATTATTTTCTCAAGTTTACTGATAGCTTTACTATTTGCCTTTTTATTAGATTTAGCTTTAGGTTCAGTTGATATCCCTATCAACGAAGTAGTCAAAATTTTGCTCGGACAAGCACCAGAAAAAGCAACATGGGCTCATATTATTCTCAAGTTTCGTCTACCAAAAGCTTTAACTGCAACTCTAGCAGGTGCGGCTTTAGGTGTGAGTGGTTTGCAAATGCAAACTCTGTTTAAAAATCCCTTGGCGGGGCCTTTTGTATTAGGAATTAGTTCTGGTGCAAGTTTAGGTGTGGCTTTGGTGGTGTTAACTGCAAGTGTGACTACACCAACGCTATTAAATGATTTGGGAATTATTACGGATTTTGGGTTGGTGATAGCAGCTAGCCTTGGCGCAGCGTCGGTTTTGGGTGTGATGTTAGTGGTTTCGCGTCGAGTACAAGAGACGATGACGCTGCTAATTTTAGGTTTATTGTTTGGCTATGCTACTAGTGCAATTGTGAGTATTTTGTTGCAATTTAGTTCAAAAGAACAGATTCAAAGTTATATTATGTGGACTTTTGGAAGTTTCGCTGGGGTGACTTGGAAACAGTTAATTGTTTTAATTCCGGTGATACTTTTAAGTTTATTGGTAGCGGTGTTGCAATCAAAATCTTTGAATGCGCTGTTATTGGGTGAATCTTATGCGCGGAGTTTAGGTTTAACGGTGGAGAAAGCTAGGTTTTCTATTATTAGTAGTGCTTCTATTTTAGCGGGTGGAATTACGGCTTTTTGTGGGCCGATCGCATTTTTAGGTGTGGCTATTCCTCATTTGTGTCGCAGTCTGTTTATGACTTCTGACCATAGGATTTTAATCCCTAGTGTGATGATTATGGGGGCAATATTGGCTTTGGTGGCGGATTTATTTTCGCAATTGGCGGTGAGTCAAATGGTTTTACCTTTAAATGCTATTACGGCTTTAATCGGGACTCCTGTGGTGAGTTGGGTGATTTTAAAGCGTGGTTCTGGTAAATCTTTTTAAACGCAGAGGTACGCAAAGGTAAACGCGGAGGTACGCGGAGTTTTTTTGAGGTTTGTATGAGTGATGGGGTGTTGACGACTTACGGGTTGAGTATTGGTTATAAGTCGGGGAAGGGGGTGCGGTGTGTGGCGAGGGATATTTCTGTGTGTCTCTTAGCGGGGGAATTGGTATGTTTACTGGGGCCAAATGGTGCGGGTAAGTCTACCTTACTGCGATCGCTCGCGGGAATGCAACCACCTATAGCGGGTGAGGTGCGACTTTTGGGTGATGATATCTATAAGTTAGCACCGCAGGATTTAGCCAAGCGGTTGAGTTTGGTGCTAACGGAAAAAGTTGATGTGGGAATGTTATCAGCCTACACTTTGGTGAGTTTAGGACGATATCCTTACACTGACTGGTGGGGAAATTTGACATCTGAAGATAAGGTTATTGTACATTGGGCGATAAAATCTGTGGGCGCACTACACTTAGCACAACGCCAAGTTAGCGAACTCAGTGATGGGGAACGTCAAAAAATTATGATTGCGCGTGCTTTGGCACAGTCCCCTATGGTGATGTTGCTAGATGAACCAACGGCATTTTTAGATTTACCGCGACGGGTAGAAATTATGCAATTGTTACGTCAGTTAGCACGGGAAACCAATCAAGCAATTCTCCTTTCTACCCATGATTTAGATTTAGCTTTACGTCTGGCGGATAAAGTTTGGCTATTAGCAACTAATGGAATTTTACACGTTGGCGCACCAGAAGATTTGGTCTTGAGTGGTGCATTTGCTGATATTTTCAAAAGTGAAGGTGTAGAGTTTGATGCTACTTCTGGTGAATTTCATCTCCATACATCCCACAAAGGAGAAATTAATTTGATAGGCGGTGAGGGAATTGCCGTAGTGTGGACTATTCGCGCTTTACAAAGAGTTGGGTTTAGGGTTAAACAATGTGAAAATTTCTCTGTTATTCAAGACGTTACGCCAACGCAAATTTCAGTAGAAGTTATATCAAACTCAGAACAATTTTTATGGCGAATCACAAATAGCAAGACTGTATATACTCATCATTCCTTGTATGAACTGATTGAATTTTTGGATTGTTTATAAAAGTAATGTCTTTAATTGATTGACATTCTTTAACTGTATACTCAGGAAAAATTGCGAAATAATTCTAATATCCTAACTACTCCTCTTCGGCAGATAACCCATCAAATAACATCTCATATATCAATGGTACGCCCAACT
This sequence comes from Pelatocladus sp., assembly GCF_059505505.1. NCBI lineage: Bacteria > Bacillati > Cyanobacteriota > Cyanophyceae > Nostocales > Hapalosiphonaceae > Pelatocladus > Pelatocladus sp. Next base: position 5,435 of record NZ_JCACKS010000240.1, read on the forward strand.
CTAGCTCTTCTAAAAGAGTACGCTGGTTAAATACATCTTGGGGTTTGCCTTCTACCATCAGTCGCCCTTTATCCATAACAAAAACCCAATCTGCCCACCGATAGACTAAATCTAAATCATGAGTTGCCATTACTAGAGTAGTTCCGTCTTGATGAATTTTTTTCAGAGTTGCTATCAAATTACGAGTATGTTTTACATCTAAATAGGCAGTAGGTTCATCTAGCACTAACAGTTCTGGTTCTAGTACCATTACATCTGCTATGGAAACTCGCTTTTTTTGCCCTAAACTCAGATGATGCACTGGTCTTTCTGCTAAAGCAGTCAGTTCAAATTCAACTAATGCTTGCTCTACTCGCTGTTGAATTTCGGATACTGGCAAACCCAAATTACACAAACCGTAAGATATATCTTCTTCAACAGTAGAAGCTACTAATTGTTGTTCTGGATCTTGAAATACTAATCCGACCTTCTGCTTTAATTTACCAAGATAATTTCGGTTATAGTTTAACGGTTCACCACGCCACCGGACAATACCAGAATCAGGTTTATATAAACCATTAGCTAGTAAGAATAGTGTCGTTTTACCACAACCATTCTGACCAATTAACGCACACTTTTTACTTGATGGAATCTTCAATGCTAGACCATTCAAAGCTGATTGTTGTGCGCCTGAATAGGTGTAATATACCTGTTCAAATTCGAGTAAATATTCCTGCATTTCGCCAAAAGTCCAATCCTATTAATACTACACAGCCGAAAATGGCTTCGATAATATACCGTAATTGAGGACGATAGCGACTCTGATGCCAAACTCGAAATTCACTTACAAAACCCCGTGCTTCCAGTCCAAGAGAGAACTGATTATATCGTTGTAAGGTTCGCTGTAATAGTTGTCCGATGAGTATTGCTAAACTTTTCATGCTAAGAGCAAGAGTGCGGTAGCCACCACGGGAATTTTGTGCTGTCCACAATTCACTGGCTGTGTTCAGGAGAATGAAAATAAATCGATACATTAGTAATAATAAATCGGTTAACAGTACTGGAAATCGTAAGTACTGGAGAGTTCGTAATATTTCCGTGAAAGGGACAGTTAGCATCAGAAAATACAAGCAAGAAACAGAGGCTAATGCTCTGGTTAAAATTCCCAATGCTTGGATACTGCCACTATGACTGATATAAATATAGAAGTGTCCGATAGTTAGTCCATACCACGAATCTAATTTGACGTTTTGTAAATTAGTTATTGCAACTCCATTTACCATTAGGGCTGGTAAACTTGTCAAACAGAAAACTATGGTGAACATTAACAACCGAAAATAAACTCTAGCCGGAATTCTGGCATAAATCATTGTCCAAATACTCATCCAAAGCACCATTAAAATTTGCACTAAGGGATGGGTTGCAAGGGAAATAGCAAGAGTAGTAAATGCAAAAATCAGTTTATGTTCTGGTGGCAATCTTCGCAGCCGATTAGTGTAAGCCAAAGTATCTAGTTGCAGGCTCATTCTTCACGTTTTCGTTGTTGGGAACGTCCTTTATATAACCCAATTGCATAACCAACGACTCCAGCACCCAAAGCTGCTTGCGAAGCAAATAATAAGCTTTCTATTTCCCCACTAGCGGGTTCAAAAAATGATTTAAACCAGGGTTTATATTCCGGTTGAATTTCATTTATAGCCTCTTCTGCTTTGCCATCTGCACCAGCGAATTCCGCATCACGGACAAAGATTAACGGTGCAATTGCTAAAGCTAATACAGCTACCACCAATACCCAATTACTCAACCCTTTTTTAGATTGACTCATTGCCATTTCCTCGTTTGATTAATTGCAATAGTTCCAATTCTTGAGGATTATAAGATTGCAGCCAATTCCACACTAATACAGTTAGCAATCCTTCACTAATTGCTAAGGGAACTTGAGTTATGGCAAAAATTCCGGCGAACTTGGTAAATGAAGCGATAAACCCACCAACAGGTGCAGGAAAAGCTAGGGCAAGTTGGATAGAAGTGATAACGTATGTGAGTAAATCTGCGATCGCAGCTGCTAGAAATATGGCGATTTTGTCTTTACCACCCAACTTGATTGTCAAATTATATATCCAGTAAGCGGCAAATGGTCTAGCGATCGCCATCGAAAAAGCATTTGCTCCCAGTGTTGTCAAGCCGCCATGCGCTAGTAACAAAGCTTGAAACAACAACACTAAACCACCCAAAACCGACACAGTAAGCGGCCCAAACAGCACCGCACCTAACCCCGTCCCTGTTGGATGAGAACAGCTACCTGTAACCGAAGGGATTTTTAACGCTGACAGTACGAATGTGAAAGCACCAGCCAAGGCCAGTAGTAGTTTTAGCTGTGGGTTAGCTTGGGTAATGCGAGTTAGACTACGCAATCCTAATATAAAAAATGGTAATGCCACAATCCACCAAAAAATCGCCCACTGCACTGGTAAAAAACCTTCCATAATGTGCATGGCATAGGCGGGTTTGGGTAAACCAATTACTAGGTAAAAACTGATAACTCCCATCAGGGTTAGACTGACTAACGCCTGTTTTCTTTTCATAATCTGTACCTCGCAGATTTATGTCAACGAATTGGTTCCCATCGGCGGGCATCCTGACTCACCCAATTTTGGTTCACAGTTGCGGGACAGCGCCGGATTTGCACCGGACTTTCCCCCTTGCGTCTGATGGCTGCTTTTCATCAGAACCGATGGGAGTAACTATATCATTATTGCAGAATTTTGAGCCGCGATTTTTTACCAACACAGCTAGCTGCCGCAGGTTAGCTACAAGTCATCGATCAGGGAAATAAGTATGAATTAGAGCGATCGCCTGATTCATACTTCTATTCACCAACGCCCGCTTTGTTTGTTCGTATTGCATTGGCGGATCAAATTCAGGTTTAATGCCTCGGCAAAATACGGACGATCGCTTCAAACTTTTCTAAACTATCTTGATCCAGGCTATCGGCAAAGACTGCAACCACATCTGGATTACCTACTGCCAAGAATTGATGCAGCTGTTCATAAGCTTGGAGTATCTGCGCCTCTTGTTGTGATACTAGTGCTTGCCATCTGTAATTCCGACGACTCTCTTTATTGCATACAAGCCATCCTTTTTTAGTCAAACGATTGAGGACAGTTGTCACTGAAGCAGAGGTTAGCCGTCGCTTTGAATCAGCCAAAATACGTTCATGCACATCTTTGACGGTGACGCTACCTAGTTCCCAGATGATGTGCAAAATTTCTTTCTCCAAGAAACCAAGGGAGAGTTTCTGAGGACGATAGTTAGGTAAAGGAGACATTATGTTGCATTAAATTGAAGTGTAGGGAAAGGGCATCAGAATAAAAATTAACTATCTCTATCACTAATTGAGATTAAGCTCGCAAAGTACATTAACAGACTTGAAATAACACATAAATTAGAAGTTTAACAAATATTTTGGCTAAAAATACTTGCTGTTAAGTTTGAAAAATTGTCTTATTTTTATGAAATTTTTCCGGCAAAACTTTACAGATTATTTTTTGATAAAGCTAATTATTTACTTTCTGGAGTGACTGCAAATAATAGCTAGTAACTACCAGTTATTTACATTGTTCTAGGAATTACTGGTTGAAGAAAAAAAGATTCCTCTTGATAGCAACTATGACACCTGTTAAAATTAAGTTTTTATTTTCTGGAGATCCCCAAGCAATAGACCATTACTATGGGGTAGATTGCGAAGTTTGTTCACCGTCCGGCTCATTTTGGTTGATTTTTGGGGCTTTGCTATCAGCTAGTCTTATTTTTAGTGAGCGCAGAACTTTTCGGTCTACTGAGTTTCTATATGCTTATTTTTACAATGCCTAAATGGTTGTTGAAACCAAGGTCATAAATCATTAGACAAGGTAAATATTGTCAGAACTTTTTTGGGGTAATTTGGGGGTAAAGGAGTTTTGTAAAGCGTGAAAGTACTGATAAATAGAGGTTGAGAGAGGACTGAAAATCCTCGTGTCACCGGTTCAAGTCCGGTTCCTGGCATCATAAGCAAAACCCCTGGGAAGCAAGACTTCCAGGGGTTTACTGTTTCCATAAAAACCCCATTTCAGCCGTTTTTGGTGGTGTAAATGTGGTGTAATTTTATGCCACGTTGGATATTTTTGGACGGGGTTAGTTAAATTTTGGGGGTAAGTTGGGGGTAAATCAGGGCGCGCTGATTGACTTATATCTTGCACCTCTGTGGATAAACCACTAATACACGAATAGAGGGTGTAAGAAAGTGACACCAGAAGCGAAAATGAGCTTACGTAACAATTAGTAATTAATGCAACTATATTAAATGGTAAATTACGGTGAAAAATCAAGATCAGGTGATCGACCTTCTAGATTCGTGGCTAGATGACACTGAAAATGCCTCGGAACATCAGCAAGCCTGGGATTTTCTGAAAACTGCGCTTGACGAAGATCGGTTGTCCGATCGCCCCTTGTTTCCATGAGTCGTCTGATTTTGCTAGATTCTGGACCACTGGGAATGGTAACGAATCCCAAAGCTACAGGCACTCCCCTCGATTGCCAACTATGGCTAAAATCCCTATTACGGCGTGGAGAGAGAGTTGCCATTCCTGAGATTTCAGATTATGAAGTTCGTCGTGAGCTTCTTCGCGCAGGTCTATTACGAAGTTTGCACCTGGAAATAGAGATGTCAAAACCACAACTACGTATGAGAGGAAGTAGGCGCTCAATATTAAGTAACATATGAGACACAAGCATTTGAGGAAAAATAAATTCAAGGGCAGTCTGTGCAGCCTCACCCCAATCAGGAAGTGGACGATTCTGGGTTAATAAATAAGTCCAATGGGCTTTTTCTCATATTTCCTGCAACATAAGTAAATTTAATTCTCTAAAGCGATCGCATCTGTTGGGATGAAGCCAAGCGTCATCCCAAGAAATTATATTTATTGAACCTAATTCTGTAACATTACGCGCCCATTACGTCTTGTTTGCGACAATAGATACTGAATCACTTGTTTTCATCACACTGTTATCTTTTTGAACTACTTGTTTCCGTTTTACGGGTTTATTCTGTAGGTGCAAGATATGAGTCTACGTATATCTCTGGGGCGTATAGCTTCTGTTGTATTAATTGTAAATAGATGACGATTTTCTGAAAGTCTTAACCCTTCTTTTATATCGCGCATCTCCTCAGCTAGACGCAGTTGGCTGGTGTTTCTAGGATTTGCTGATAACAGCAAGATGTTTCGAGTTTGAGCCATAGCGTAATCACTGTAAAATTGGTTGATACCGATTCAAAAAAGGTTTACGACGCATTTGGAATATGAGATGCGATTTAGGATATGAGATGCGATAAATCGCGTCTCTACAAGATTGGTTTGTCGCATTTTTCAAATTGGTATTAATTATAGATATCTCATATTTTTTGGGTGATATTGCTGAAATGTTCACTGTTCCCTGTTGTAGGTACTAATCAACAACCAATACAGCCGAGCCTTCGATTTTACCACTACGCAGAGCGTCTAAAGCTTCGTTTGCTTCACTCAAATTAAATAAATTAACCTCTGTGCGAATTGGAACTTGGGGTGCTAAGGCGAGAAATTCTTCTCCGTCTTGGCGAGTTAAGTTTGCAACCGATCGCAATACTCTTTCTTCCCATAGAATTTCATAGGGGAAAGCGGGAATTTCACTCATGTGAATTCCAGCGCAAACTACGACACCACCTTTGGCGATCGCACGTAAAGCAGCAGGAACTAGTTTACCTACGGGAGCAAAAATAATTGCTGCATCTAGCGGTTCTGGGGGTAATTCATCAGATCCACCCGTCCACACAGCACCCAATTGACGAGCAAATTCTTGTCCTTGAGTATCACCAGCACGAGTAAAAGCAAAGACTTGCCGCCCATGATAACGCGCCAGTTGATTTAAAATATGGGCAGCAGAACCAAAACCGTAAAAACCGAGTTTTTCGACATGATCACCAGCCATTCTATAGGCGCGATAACCAATCAATCCACCACATAATAATGGTGCAGCTTGCAAGTCGGGATAACCTTCAGGAATAAAAAAGCAAAAGCGGTGATCGGCGACGGTATACTCAGCATAGCCGCCATCGAGATGATAACCAGTGAACTTGGCATAATCGCAAAGGTTTTCACGTCCAGAAACACAGTAGCGACAGTGACCGCAAGTATAGCCTAACCAGGGAACACCAACGCGATCGCCTGGCTGAAATTTTTCTACTTGTTCTCCTACTGCTTCTACAATACCAACAATTTGATGCCCAGGTATTAAAGGTAGTTTTGGATCTGTCAGTTCTCCATCCACAATATGCAAATCTGTACGACAGACAGCACAAGCATGAACACGAATCAGTACTTGTTCTGGGTTCGGTTTGGGTACAGGTAAGTCAACTAATTGCAGAGGTTGACGTGGCGCTTCTAACAGCATTGCACGCATAAGCATAAATTACTCATTCATTTCTTTTAATGTAGCGAGTGCTGAAGGCGACAACCGACTGAGATAACGGAAGATCCAATACTTAAATATAGTATCTAAAATCACGGGAAAGGTAGCAATAAATAAAAATATTGGATTTCTGCTAGCTGGTAATCCTAAATGTTCTGCAACTACTTCTAGAAGTACCTCCCAGCCATGAGGTGAGTGAAATCCAACGAATATATCTGTAGATAAAATAATTAAAAAAGCCTTGGCACTATCGCTAAGACCATAGATAATCTCATCTATAAATGATTTCACAATCACTATTTCTCGTTTATTTGTAGCTATGACAAAAGCAAAAGCAACAAGTGATACTAGATCAGCAAACACATTACTAATAGCATTCTGACTTTCCTGGCGAAAAGTTTCCGCAATTTCTTTGGCTTTATTTTTTAGTTTTGCTTCGACAACTTCTGGAGCAAGTGGCGGAGATTTACGCAATAAACTTTCAAACTTAAGTTCTTTCTCATAAAAATTGAGTTCCTTTAGTGCTTTTTCTTCCATCTCCTCATTGAGGAAAAGATGAGATATATTTTCACCTCGCACGCGTTCAACAATCGGACTTATCAATAATTGTTTAGATAGATATTGAGTTAACAGTGGGACAACAATCAGCATGATTAAAAATCGGATTGCTATTCTTGTCCTGTTTCGCGCAATTTGAAAATTCCTAATATACTGTTCTTCTGCATTTGGAGAAAAATCAGATTTAATTCTATTAAATGTTCTACCAAGTGAACGTGGTAAAAATCCTGTTTTTTGAGAGGCTGGTGTCACCCTCATTTCATTTATTTTAGAGGAATCTGATTTTTGAGCGTGGTCATCATTATTATTGTTCATTGTTAGGTTTAATTAAGTTTGCTAATTTACCATAATAATCTCATAATAATAGGCGAAACTATAAACTAGGATTAGCTTCTGGAAGTGTCATTCTTATAACAAAAGTCTGCTGAAGCAGACTTTTTGATTTATTGAGTCGTCTGAAGACGACTTGTGCTATTAGCTAAGGATTTAAACCCAAGCGCGAGATATTGAAAAATGAAAAAATTTGGATGCTCCCCAATCAATTGTAATGATCACGATACACTTGGGTCATCATCAACTTTAAGCTTGCGTAAAATCTCTTGAATTCGTTGTACCCTTTGTGGTCTATTTTGGGATTTAAAAACACTCAAAGCTTTTTCTAAAGATGCGATCGCTTCATCTCGTTTACCTACTTCCCAAAGTGCTTGAGCTAAATTAGTTAGTGCATCACCATAATTGGGATTAATCGCTAGTGCTTTATTATATTCTGCGATCGCATCTTCCCATTGTTCTTGATTGGCAAATACAAGCCCTATACCATTATGTGCAAGGGCGTATTTAGAATCTAAACGAATTGCTTCTTGATATTGTTTCATAGCTTCGCCATTTTTATTTTGACGAAACAGAACATTTCCTAACTGAAAATATCCAAAAGCATCTTTGGGATACTTCTTGATCAATTTCCGCAAATTCTCTTCCGCACCAGCAAAATTACCTTGGTTCAATAAACTATTTGCTATTTGAATTAGTTGCGATCGCTCTGTCTGTCCACTATCACCACCAGGAAGTTGTGCTAGTCTTTGTTCCTGTGCAGAAACAAACTGCGATGTATTTGTGACGATCAAAATACCCAGACTCAAGTAACAAGCAATTTGACCGAATCTCAGTTTTAAAGGATTTTTTGGCTTCATCACGCAGTAATTTTTGATTACTTAGAATTTGATTTTTATATCAATAAATATATTAACAATTTTCAAATACCAAAATTTCTACTTTTTTCTATCTTCTCTGTATGTGTGCGGTGCAAATGTAGACGAGAGTGTAAGGGTGTGAGGGTGTAAGGGTAAATATTTAATTGTTTTTCTCCTCTTACACCCCTAAACCCCTATTTTTTGACTACGCACCTTCGCGTAGCTTATCTAATACACTTCTATCTTCTAATGTCGAAGTATCACCTGAGACTTCTTGTCCAGCTGCTAAATTACGTAACAATCGCCGCATAATCTTACCAGAACGGGTTTTAGGTAAAGCATCAGTAAAACGAATCTCTCCAGGACGAGCGATCGCACCAATTTCACTGACAACGTGTTTTTTCAATTCTTTATTCAGTTCTTCACTGGGGTTATTACCACCCTCTAAAGTAACAAAAGCTACTATATCTTCACCTTTGAGTTCATCTGGTTTACCTACCACAGCCGCTTCAGCTACCGCCGGATGGGAAACTAAGGCTGATTCAATTTCCATTGTTCCCAAACGATGTCCTGATACATTAATTACATCATCAACTCGACCCATCACCCAGAAGTAGCCGTCTTCATCTCGTCTAGCGCCATCGCCTGCAAAATAAATATACTTCCCGTCTTTGGGGGGAATGTGTTCCCAATATGTGCGACGGAAGCGCTCTGGATCACCGTATACTGTTCGCATCATTCCCGGCCAAGGATAACGAACTGCCAAATAACCGCCTTCGTTGTCGCCAACGGAATCACCTTCCAAATCTACCACATCGGCAAGAATCCCAGGGAAAGGACGAGTTGCCGAACCTGGTTTGGTGGGAATTGCTCCTGGAAGCGGTGTGATCATAATTCCCCCAGTTTCAGTTTGCCACCATGTATCAACAATTGGACAGCGATCGCCACCAATAACTCTGTGATACCACATCCAAGCTTCTGGGTTAATTGGTTCACCAACGGTTCCCAGCAAACGCAAAGAAGATAAATTCCGAGCTTTGGGTAAATGTTCACCCATTTTGATAAAAGCACGAATCGCTGTGGGTGCGGTATAAAAAATTGTCACACCGAGTTTTTCAATAATGTCCCATGTACAACCAGGATTAGAAGCACGGGGCGCACCTTCATACATAACAGTGGTTGCGCCATTGGAAAGCGGCCCATAAACAATGTAGCTATGTCCCGTAATCCAGCCGACATCTGCTGTACACCAATACACATCGGTATCTTGTAAATCAAAAATCCATTTAGTCGTCATGTGAGCATACAAATTGTATCCACCAGTCGTATGCACAACGCCCTTTGGTTTGCCGGTACTACCAGAAGTGTAGAGAATAAACAGCATATCTTCGCTGTCCATTGGTTCTGCGGGACAATCTGCGCTCACACCCCTTTGTAAATCATGCCACCAATGGTCGCGCCCAGGTTCCATGTTAGTTTTTTGATTGGTACGCTGGACGACTAAGACGTTATGCACAGTTGAGACAGCACCATCTGCTAAAGCTTTATCTACCTGTTCCTTAAGAGGAACGATCGCATCTTTACGCCAACCACCATCAGCAGTGATTACTAATTTTGCTTGGGCGTCAATTAATCGATCTCGTAAAGCTTCTGCACTAAAACCACCAAATACAACACTGTGGGGTGCGCCAATTCTCGCACAAGCTAACATGGCGATCGCAGCTTCGGGTATCATTGGCATATAAATACCAATGCGATCGCCTTTTTGTACTCCCAATTGTTTCAGCACATTGGCAAATTGACAAACTTCTCGATGTAACTGGGCGTAGGTGAGGGTGCGTGAGTCTCCTGGTTCCCCTTCCCAAATAATCGCGGCTTTGTTTTTGCGCCAAGTCGTGAGGTGTCTGTCAAGACAATTGTAAGAAATATTAATTTTACCGTTAACAAACCATTTGGCAAATGGTGGTTGCCAATCTAACACTTGCTCCCACTTACCAAACCAGTCTAATTCTTGTTCTGCCAGTTCTGCCCAAAATTGTTCGGGATTGGCTTTGGCTTTTTCGTAAAGATGCTGATATTGTTCTAAGCTTTTGATATGGGCGTTTTGAGAAAATTCTGGAGTTGGGGAAAATAAGCGTTTTTCTTGGAGGATTGATTCTATCGTTGGTTGAGACATAATCGCTTCAATAGTGTTCTGCCAACTATTCTGTATGGAGATTTACACAAGTGTTTTAACTTTTCATTAAGATTAAAGAAAATGCACCAGCTTTTCATACAGCCAGAAAATAAATTTTAACGGAATCGCGGAAGTCCTCACCCTCAACGCTTTGTAGGGTGAGGATGGACAGCGGGCGGTGATGAGTGCATCTTTGACCATCATCAACCGTAGGTTGGTAAAAGAAAAGATGTATGAGGAGTAGCCAAATATTTTCCGGAATAAGTTTACTAGTAAGTGTAGATAGTAGTAAAATATAAAAATCAAGGAGGTGATATCGAGTGCTACACAAAGCTGTTCAAGTTCGCTTATACCCATCAAAAGAGCAAGAAACGCTATTGGCGCAGACATTTGGATGTTCCCGTTGGTGGTGGAATTATGCCTTGAATAAATCTATTGAAACCTATAAAGAAACGGGCAAAGGACTTGGACAAGTAGCACTCAATGCACTGCTGCCCAAACTCAAAAAAGAAAAAGATACGGAATGGTTGGCTGATTGTTATAGCCAAGTTTTGCAAGCTACAACACTTAATTTGACCACAGCGTATAAGAACTTTTTTGATGGTAGAGCAAGGTTTCCTAAATTCAAATCTAAGCATGGTAAACAGTCTATTCAATATCCTCAAAACGTCAAGATTGTAGATGGTAATGTAAAACTTCCCGGTAATATCGGGATAGTCAAAGCCAAAATACATAGACCTATTGAGGGAAAAATTAAAACTGTTACTATTAGCAAGACTCCATCAGGAAAGTACTTTGCATCTATTCTGACTGAAATAGAAAGTGAAAATCCATCAACAGCAGAAGGCAAGATTTACGGCGTTGATTTAGGATTGAAACACTTTGCTGTTGTCACCGATGGCGAAAAAGTGTCTAAATTTGACAACCCTAAACACATTGCCAAGCATGAAAAGAATCTCAAACGCAAGCAACAAAAATTAGCACGTAAACAAAAAGGAAGTAATTCTCGAAATAGATATAGAAAAGTTGTTGCCAAGGTGTACGAGCGAGTTACTAATTCGCGGCAGGATTTTCTGCATAAACTTAGTTATAAGTTGGTCAGCGATAGCCAAGCTGTCATAGTAGAGAACCTTCATCTTCTAGGCATGGTACGTAATCACAATTTGGCAAAAGCAATATCTGATGTTGGTTGGGGAACATTCACTAACTTTTTAGCCTATAAACTAGAACGCAAAGGTGGGAAGTTGGTGGAGATTGATAGATGGTTTCCTAGTTCCAAGCTCTGTTCTAATTGTTTTTATCAAGTCAAAGAAATGCCGTTGGATGTCCGTGAATGGATTTGTCCGCACTGCGGCATTCATCATGATCGGGATGGGAACGCAGCGATAAATATTAGAGCAGAGGGAATCAGAATGCTAAAGGCGGAAGGTTCAGCCGTCTCTGCTGTAGGAGGGGAGGTAAGACCAAAAATGGGACGAAAGTCTCATTTGCGGCACTCCCCCGTGAGTACAGAAGCCCACAGTTCAGGCGTAGCCAACTGTGGGTAGTTCACTACCTTCTGCTGAAGAACTAGCAGAACAAGAAAAATTACGCGCCCAACAAGCGGAAGAACGCTTACAACAAACAGAGCAAGAATTATCTAGATTGCGAGAGATTTTACGCGCTCAGGGAATAGATCCTGATCAGATTTAGTTTTACGGGATATGGGGTAGGTGCAAGATGTCCGTTCAGATGAAAGCGATCGCTAATGCTGAAATCCTGGTTAAGATTGAAAATCTTTGCTTTTTTAACAAAAATCATCTTAATAAAGTTATATAAAAATTAAAGTGGGAAAACTCAATCGTCAATACCGACATAGCAAACCAATTTTGGGGAGATGGCGTAAATCCTAGCAAACAGTAAAAAGTCAAAAGAGAATCCCCATAAATCCACTTAGGGACTTGTAATCATTTTTCTCTCTTTCTTTTAACTTTTAACTTTTGCCTTTTGCCTTATTCAGTCATCTGTCAAAATTAAGGAGCCAGATTATGCGGATCATGATGATTCAACCCAACTATCATTCTGGTGGTGCGGAAATTGCGGGAAATTGGCCACCCAGTTGGGTTCCTTATGTGGGTGGAGCGTTGAAAACAGCTGGCTTTACTGACATCTGTTTTGTTGATGCTATGACCGATTATATTGCCGATGATGCTTTGGCGGAGATTATTGCCAAGCATCAGCCGGATGTGGTGCTAGCAACGGCGATTACGCCGATGATTTATCAATCTCAAACAACTCTCAAGATAGTTAAACAAGTTTGTCCCCAAGCCAAAACAATTATGGGCGGGATTCACCCAACCTATATGTATAATGAAGTTCTCCACGAAGCGCCTTGGGTAGATTATATTATCCGGGGAGAAGGGGAAGAAATCACAGTAAACTTGCTCAGAGCGATCGCCAATGGCACAGATGAGAGCGATCGCCGTGATATATTAGGTATTGCTTTCCTCGAAAATGGGCAAGTCGTCGCCACACCAGCCCATCCCCCGATAGCTGATTTGGATACTCTGACTCCAGATTGGAGTTTATTAGACTGGAGTAAATATATCTATACTCCACTCAACGTCCGAGTTGCAGTTCCCAACTACGCCAGAGGATGTCCCTTCACCTGTCGTTTTTGTTCTCAGTGGAAATTCTGGCGCAAATATCGTTCTGGTACTCCCAAGAGATTTGTCGATGAGATTGAAATCTTGGTAAAAAAACACAAAGTCGGCTTTTTCATTCTCGCAGATGAAGAACCAACTATTAATAAACCAAAATTTATCGCTTTGTGTAACGAATTAATAGAACGTAACTTAGGTGTTCACTGGGGAATCAATACACGAGTGACAGATATTTTACGAGATGAGGAAGAACTACCACTTTACCGCAAAGCAGGACTAGTTCATGTTTCCTTGGGGACAGAAGCAGCAGCGCAGTTAAAATTAAATTTGTTCCGCAAAGAAACAACTATCGAACAAAACAAACGCGCCATCAAACTCTTAAATCAAAATGGTATCGTTACCGAAGCTCAATTTATCATGGGTTTAGAGAACGAAACCCCAGAAACAATTGAACAAACCTATCAAATGGCTTTGGATTGGAAAGCAGACATGGTGAACTGGAATATGTTTACTCCCTGGCCATTTTCCGAATTATTTCAAGATTTAGGCGATCGCGTCGAAGTTCGCGATTATTCCCAATATAACTTTGTCACACCAATCATGAAACCGGATGCAATGGAACGAGAAGATGTTCTCAAAGGAGTACTCCGGAACTACGCCCGTTTTTACCTCCGCAAAACTTTTGAATATTGGTTTGTCAAAGATCCATTTAAACGCAAATATCTTTTAGGTTGCTTGAAAGCATTTGTGCAAACCACCCTCAACAAGCGCTTCTATAATCTCAAACGAGTCAAGTACAAGGGACTACAAACCGAGATAGAACTAGGTTTTGATGAGTCGAAGATTCTCACTCGCGAACAAATCGCCGAGCGTAAGCAACAACATCCAGAACTGATGGCTGATGTAAATTTTACAGGTAATATTTCCGCCTGCGGCGCACCGAATGATCTAGCGGAATATGATGAGAAACAAGAGGATGTGGTGAGGAAGTAAGGGGGACTTATCAGTTATCAGTTATCAAAATTAAACTGGTCACTGTTAACTGTTAACTGATTTATGACCAATGACTATCGTACAGACGCGATGAATCGTGTCTCTGCAAATGACCTTTGCTGATTTTCTGGTTTTTTCTCCTGAGTACGATTCCACAGAATTAAACCCGCAAGTGCTACTAACACTAAAGCAATTACCCAGATCACAGGGCCATTTCCGGTTGAACGATTTTGATTTTCTGTTGGTTGATTTTTGACTGGGGATGGATTGGGAGTAGTATCGGGTGTGGGGTTGTGTCGTGTGCCTGGTGGGATAATCATGGTGATATCTTCATAATTTATCCTGCTATGGCGCATCGCTGGAAATTGTGTCTGTGGTTGAGAGGAAATTCTCGGACTTGGTGATTGAGAAAGTGCTTTAGCCAGTGCTTCTAAACCAGCCGGATGATTAAAATAGGTGAGGTGATCACAGGTTGCATTTGGTGTTAGTATCTGAGGCTGGGGTGAACGGCTGAAACTCACACATTTGATACTAGCCAAAGTCACGGCGATATCATTTGGTTGTTCAAAGAAAACTAAGTTTACTACTTGATTTACACTTTGACCAAAAAGCCTAGACATTAATCTTTGCAGAGGACTTGATTGTTTGTCTAGTTGCATTTCTGTGGCTGCGCGAACTAAGGAGCGATCGCCTGCGACAATTGTATAAGGAACACCAGGATCGGGATTTTCGGCTAGTTGTTTGAGCAAATCTGAATCTGGATGCATTTGCTCAAGGGAATGATTGTTATTTTCGAGATATTCTAATAAATCAGCTACTACTTTTGCAGGCCAAACAATTGCTGAAAGTTGATTTAACCCAAACACCAAAATTGTGAAAATGAAATCTTGTACCGCAGGCCAAGGAGAACCAGCGTTGGGCGTACCGAACATCACCAAGTGTTGTACAATTTCATTACCGCCTTCTCGTTCAATAAACCAACGAGATACCAAGCCACCCATAGAATGAGCAACAATATGTAATTGTTTACCATGATTAGCGTCTAAACCGACTGCTTGCAATTTTTGTTTTAAAAGTCGGGCATTTTCTTCAATAGTTGTATTGAGATTTTCGTAATCAAATGCCAATACTAAATCATAGTAATCTTTGATCAGACTCTGTTGTCCATCTGCGGTGACTATAACTTTTCCAATACTAGGAAGTTGAGCTTCTGTATCACCAATAATGCCATGAATATAGAGAATTATTCGCTGTGCTTGAGTAACTTTTTCTCTAATTGATTCGGTGTTTTTGTCGTAGATGACTTGCTCGTTTTCATCAACTGTTGCGGCTGTTAAAATCGGATAGGCAAATTTTCTTCCCAACTTGCGACAGATTATTTTTTGAAAAAAGATGCGGATGGAACCTTGTAAACAACGATGACTTTTGGTGGGTGTGGGTAGTCTTTCTATTGTAATTTCTGTTTTCCCATCTAGATTCTTTTTACCTGTTCCTAAAGGTAAGAAAAATTCGCCATCGTAACTTATTGGTAAAAGATATTCGTTGTCTGCAATTTCTCGATCAACTAGTAATTTTAAAGGTGCTGCTTTTGTGACGACGGTGTGATCAACTACGTTACTTAATTCCAAACCACTCAAACCAGGATCACTGGCTCGACTGGTGGTAAATTGAAAGGGTTCGGTATTCGCGAGTTCTTGCAGAAGGGGAGGTAAGGTGACATTTCCTAAGTCTCTGCTGGTTTGCGGTACGGTGGTCAGATTAACTTCTGCTTGTAAATTTGCATGAGGTAACACCTCTACTAAACCATTTTGCAATTGCATGGGGCGATCGCTCGGCAAACTTTCAGGATTTTGAGGACGAACAATAGTGACTGCGACTTCTTGGGTTAACCAATCATCGTTGTCAACTCTAGTTTGTACTCTCACAGCATTGCGATCACCGAAGGTGGCTCCTTTAGGAGCATCGCCAACTTCCTGCATTAAACTTTCTAAAAAACTCCTTCCCCCAATTGAACGTTTGGGTGAAGGTGGATTTAACCCATCTTGTTCTAATAAACTTGCATCAAATTCAGAAGTACTAACAATCAATTTCAATATATCTTTGTATTCAGTAATTCCCTGTGCTAAAAACTCATCGGGAATTACAAAACCCAAATCATCAAAACTCGCAACTGTGACGCTAGCTTCACTACCTTTTGGTGCTAAACGAACACTGCTTTTCTCTGGGAAAAACGGTACTTCGACGCTATAGTTTTCTGTAAGATTCAGGACATTACAAAAAAGAGTTTTGTCACTATTATTTGTGAGTACAATTTGAATCCTTGGCGGTATCCATTCGCCATGATTGCTAGTATACTCTAACCGCATTTCTGAATCTGAATCAGATTCTTGGCTTCCAGACAAAACGATAATTTCCATCTGGATATCATCAGAATGGATGCGACTAGTAGCGGGGGTTTGGAGTTGCAAAATATTTTGCCAACGAGCAATATGTTCTAAACGCCCAATAGCTTTGCTAGTAAAATAAGGCATGTAACCAGCCTGAGTTGATTGTTCTGGAATCGGGGCAACTACAGGAAGTTTACTAGTAGAAAGTATAATCCAATATTGATTGTCTTTTGCTAACAAGTGATAATCTGCATCTTCTGATTTCTCAACTTGTTGCACATACAAAGAACCAGTGTTCGCTAGTGCTTGACGCGCTAACTCCATACCTGCGGCTTGACCATCAAGATATACTTTCAACGGGGGTAATGGTAAGCTGGTAACTATAGCCCAATAACTGGCATTTTCAAATAAATTATTGCTTCCCTCAATAATTTCTACTTTACTCCGTTGTGGTGACACCTGCTTCACCCGCGCTTGAGCCAAAGCATTTCCTAAATCACCCCACTGTTGTTCAGCACTTCCAACTGGGAAAATTGCAACAAGAGTATCTCCACCATTGTCAACTTTCGGGATACCGTGAACAGCACCCGCATCAATTACCCAACTTTTTTCATTTTCGCTGTAAGTCAAAGTCAAGTAATGAGAACGTTCTCGAATTGCACCACCCAAAAATGGCTTTTCTAGCTCCTGTGGGTCAGTTGTGTCAATTTGTGGTGACTGTTCCTTAAGTTTGCCACTAATTAAAGCATTGAGATTTCTTGCTAAATCCCGATAAGTGATCTTACCATTCGTTCTTTCCAGGGTTTGCAGTAAAAAGTAAGAAAAAGCACCACGAGATTTCCCATCTTCAGCTTTATACTCTTTCGCCTGTTCGTATTCTCGACACGCAGACAACATGACGTGTCTACCTTTTGGTAAGACCACTCCTGTGATTTTTTTATCTAAGCTGCGATCAGCACTTAAGGATTCTGCAATATTTATCTCATCAGCAAAAATGTAGCTACTCAACGGGCGATCGCGATAATCTATAGGAGCTTGACGCACATTAACTGCGATATCTCTAGTACCCGAACCAGAGTGACAGCAGTCGAGAATCACAACAACATGAGGATTTTTTTGAGCAACTTCAGAAATCAGGTAAGCTATTTCTTTATCAGCTAAATCTCGACTATTTACTGTCCGGCTATCGTAACAAACCAAAGTTTCATCCAAACGATCTGGCTCTAAACTCCAAAATTCCTGCGGAGATTTTTGTTGTCCACCATGACCTGCATAGTAAAATAAGACAACATCTTCACTGTCAGCATTGCATAGATGTTGCCGAAAGCCATCAACAATTGCCTGACGAGTAGCATTTTGATTGATCAGTATCCAAGGTTGATTTGTTGGTTCTACCAAATTCCATTCGCGATCGCGAGCCACACGTTCCCGCAAATACATTTCTACCGCGTTGATGTCATTAACGCAACCCTGCAAAGATGGTATAGACACAACAGAAGCGGGATCATATTCATCAATACCAACTAGCAGCGCATAAATGTTTTTAGCCATAATCTCTCCATTCAGTCATCCGATTTTGGATTTTGGATTACCCTGCGGTAAATCACACAAGCGTCTATGGATTTTGGATTGATCCCACAGATAAATCCGCTTTCTCGTACCATCAAGGAATTATCGCTCAGGCTGTTTTCGATATTCTTATTTATTAATCTGGTGATTGTTAAGGCAAATTAAATTCAAAAAATTTTGTCTTAATACTTGGATAATTCAAAAAGATTTCTAGCCGTACACAAAAATGCCAAAATACACCTATTTATTATAAAAATTAACAAAAGTATTGTTTCAAGATAACAATACTAACGCCATTCATAATACAGCATTTATGGTAATTGGTAATTGGTAATGGGTAATAGACATCTCCAGAAATTAATTCTGCGTTACCCAAAATCCTTGTAGAGACGCGCCTTAGCGAAGCCATGCGCTACAGCGCTATTGGCGCGTCTCTACATTAGTTTTCACAGAGGTCTAATGGGTAATGGGTAATGTTCAATGTTCATTAGCTATTCTCCCTTGTCCCCCGTGTCCCCCTTGTCCCCCTTGTCCCCTTTCCCCAATCCCTAATCCCCAAGCAAATTCCAGAAATACCCATCTGGTGCGACAAAGGAAAAACTTGGTTCTCCAAATTCGTTTTCAGCAACAGTTGTAAATTTTTGTATGGAACTTGCTTTGATGCGATCGCAAAATTGATTGAGTTCTCGTACTCGGTAGGTATACAGACACATTCCCAAACTACCTGGTTGTGCTGCTTCATAACGAGAATCTAGATTTATGGAACCGGGAAAGCGAACAATATAAAGTCTACCGCTACGTGCTGCCATAAAGTCAGTTGTGGAAGAACGTGGATCATCAAAAGCGGTGACGAAAAACTTTTCACCTGGTTGAAGATCAAAAATTTCTCTCCCAGCTAAAGATGATTCGTAGCTAGTCTCGACATCATCACGCACCCGCAACAAACCCAAAACTTCGTCATAAAACTTCAATGTTTCCTTGCTGTCATCTTGAACTACCATCCCAATGTGGGTAAACTGACTAGTCTTGAGAAAAGAATTAATATCAATATTTCCGTAATCGGGAAGTGTATAACCAAACCTTTGAAAAAAAACTTGTCGTGTGAATGGTTGTAGAAATAGCATTTCACGCACTCCAACCATCGCGTCAATAAAAGGATGTTTTTTCTTTTCTTTGTTATAGATAACTTCCCAATGGGGACGGGTAAACCAAAGCGGCCAACCAGCTGCTTTTGCTTCTTCTACATGATTTAAGATATTGATAATATCGGCAGTTAAAGTTGTTGCCCAACGATTACCCTTCACTTTCATTGATCCCATCTTTAACCCGTTATTGATAGGATTTTGCCAAATCATCAAACGAATCAAACCATGATCTGCATTTTGGTGGTAAAGGCGAATTGAGCGTAAAGACGAGTCCACACCATACAATTGTTTCGCAACACTTGGTGATAACTCGCCCTGTTCACCAATACGATAACCGAATTGCTGCCAATACTGAATCGCCGCAATTGGTTCTGGAACGCCAATACATACTTCATAGATGCCTTCTATTACATTTTGTAGTCCCTGATGCATAGTTTTTTATACACGTGCAACAAAAAGTTAACTTGAATCAAGCTTGAGTAAAGATGCCTGGGTTTTGACAAAAGTGACGCTATTTTGAATTTTGAAGTGCCATCGTTATTTTTACTGTGATCACTCGCACCCACTAACGTAAACGTTAAATGAATATTAAATTTTTTTGGGCTAACTATTGAATTTTCACTAAAAAAAAGGTTAAAAAATTTACATGCAGATTTTTGCTTGTATAAATTTTACTCAGCTACCACACGAATTATGTTTTGACTACCAAGATTTCAACTAGTTTTTTAACTCTCGTAAAACAAAGGCGGGTGCGGTGTATCAGCAATACGGACATTACTACCTATGTCAAGCACAATTTACCTGGCTAAAAGCCATATCTGACTCTGCGATCGCCTTCGCATATTACTTACTTCCCATCATGATTGTTGATTTTGCTCGCAAACGACAAGATTTTCTTTTTAAGTGTATATACTTAGCAAATATAAACTTAATTGCCATAAATAGTACCTATATTTTTATAGAGGCTTGGATGTTTTGGCGATCAGAGTATTGGTTGCTAGGTTTACTCAAAGCGATCACGGCTTCTAGTTCAGTGTGTGTGGTGATATTACTGATGCGATCGCTTCCTCAATTTCTGACTATTCCCAACTTGACAGAACTAAAGCAAGCCAATCAGCAGCTGGAACTGGAAATCACACAACGCAAACAAGCAGAAGCAGCTTTGCAACAAGCGAATAAACAACTTTCCTCTTGGGTGCAGCAACTCGAACAACGCAACCATGAAATTGCTTTACTTAGTCAAATGAGCGATATTTTGCAAGCTTGTCTGACGGTTGAAGAAGCATATAAAGTAATTGCTCAGTTAATCCAACCTTTGTTTCTGGAAACATCAGGTGGAGTGTTTATCATTAGTTCCTCAAAACACCTAGTCGAAGCTGTGACGACTTGGGGTGACTCAACTATTGCGAGTAAAACAGTATTTTCAGCCAAGCAGTGTTGGGCTTTACGACGGGGGCGATCGCATCTTTCCACATCAGATCATCAGGGTTTACATTGTAGTCACATTGAAGAATCATTTGTAGGCGAAGCCCTTTGTGTACCAATGATGGCTCAGGGTGAAGCTTTGGGTATGCTGCATTTCCATTTCCCACAAAAAGGACAACTCACAATAGCCAAACAACAACTAGCTTCTGCGGTTGCGGAACGTATCGCCTTAGCTTTAGCCAACTTACGACTCACTGAAGCTTTGCAACAGCAGAGTATTCGTGATCCTCTCACAGGTTTATTTAATCGCCGCTACTTAGAAGAATCTCTAGAACGAGAAATCAGCCGCGCCGAACGCAGCCACAAACATGTTGGCATTATTATGATGGATGTTGATCATTTTAAAAGCTTCAACGATAAATTTGGTCACGAAGCAGGTGATGTTGTATTGCGCGAACTCGGTGGATTTTTGAAAAAACAAGTTCGCAAAGCAGATATTGCTTGTCGGTATGGGGGCGAAGAGATAATGTTAATCCTACCAGAAAGTTCTTTAGAAGTTTGTCAAGAAAGAGCCGAGCGTATTCGCCAAACAGTGAAACTTTTAAATCTCCAACATCAACGTCAGAAACTTGGTGGTATTAGTTTGTCATTAGGAGTAGCCATGTATCCAGAACATGGTTTAACAGGTACAGCAGTAATAGAAGCCGCCGATACAGCTTTATATATTGCCAAAAAAACCGGACGCGATCGCGTCGTCATGGCTCAATCTCAAGTAATTGACACTCTGCGCTCTGAAGAGACGCAGATTCTTTGGCGTTGCTGAATGCAGTATGAATCCGAATGTAGAGACGTTGCAGTGCAACGTCTCTACATGTCCAAAATTATGACGAAAAATTCTTAACCGAACCGTATTACCCCCTCTCTACAAAGATTTTGGCATTACGCAAAATCATTTTCATACATGAAATCAGCAATGTCGATTCTTTAAAAGTTGTCTAAAAAGGAACTAACTTGCTTTTTTCCTTTAAAAAAGATTTTTTAAAATAAATTTTTAACTATTTTTTATCAACTAATTAGGTAATTCATAAACTGTTCTTAACTACAAAGAATGTAGTTTTATCTCAGGTTGAAATTTCAGCATAAATTTGGTCATTCAATCTGAGGAAATATGAATTTTTCTATCAGCGCTTTTAATCGTGTAGCTACCACTTCAGTTGTAACGGCGGCTGTTGCGTTTGGGCCATTTTTTGCAGCGATCGCCCAAGCAGTAACTCTCAATGGTGCAGGCGCAACCTTTCCTGCTCCATTGTATGAGAGATATGCTCGTGAAATCAAAAAAGACATGCCAGACATGAAAATCAACTACCAAGGTATTGGTAGTGGTGGCGGTGTAAATCAAACAATTGCTGGTACTGTTGACTTTGGTGCTAGTGATGCTGCGATGACTGATGCTGAAATAGCTAAAGTCAAGCAGGGAGTAATTTTAGTACCGACCGCAGGTGGTGCAGTTTCTGTTGTTTACAATGTTCCTGGTGTAAGCGATCTAAAATTATCTCGTACTACATTACCAGGTATTTTCTCTGGTCAAATTACTAAATGGAACGACGCAAAAATTAAAGCAGATAACCCTGGTGTTAATCTCCCAAATCTGCCAATTAAAGCTGTAGTTCGTGCTGATAGTAGCGGTACAACTTTCATTTTCACCAACCATTTAAGCAATATCAGCGCTTATTTTAAAGGCAGAATTGGTACTAGTAAATCTCCAAGTTGGACTCTCTCAAACGCCCTCAAAGGTAAAGGAAACCCAGGTGTAGCAGCTTTGGTAAGCCGTACTTCTGGTTCTATTGGCTATGTAGAATATGAATACGCCAATAAAAATAAGCTCAAATCAGCACAAATACAAAACAAAAAAGGAGAATTTGTAGCTCCTTCTTTACAGTCTGCAAACTCTGCTCTTTCTTCTGTTAGCTTCCCTAGTAATTATCGTGTATTTGTTGGCGATCCTGGTCAAGGTTATCCCATCGTTGGCTTAACTTGGATTATGGTTTATAAGAGCTACAAAGATCCTGCTAAAGCCCAAGCTGTGAAAAACTTTGTTAAATGGGTTCTGACTAAAGGTCAAAAGTTCAATGATGATTTGAACTATACTTCTATTCCCTCTAACGTCGCAAATGATGTCATCAATACTGTAAATAGCAGTGTCAAATAATTGACCATTTGCTAATTTAACTAGTATTTCACCACATTAATTTTGATGGTTTGCGGGTGTTTTAGATCCCCGGCTGCTTAAAGAAGTCAGGGATCTATAACCCCTCAATATTAATTGTCATCAACAACCACCAAGCACGAAAAATCAACAATTAAATGACGACTTCATCTGGTTCAGCCTATCAAAATGACCCTAAGCAACCAAAGAAAATTGATCCTAGTATTGATATTACAATTATTGAAGGAAAAAATTACCAAATAGACCAAGGTTTCACTTGGATAGTTTATAGCTTTGCTGCCTTAACAGTACTTGTATTGTTTTGGATGAGTTGGGTTATATATGATAAAGCTCATCCAGCAATTGTAAAGTTTGGATTCGGATTTTTATGGAGTCAAAATTGGGATGTACCTAATAAACTATTTGGTGCTTTACCTTATATTTATGGAACTTTAGTTAGTAGTGCGATCGCAGTTTTATTAGCAATACCAGTCGGACTAGCAGTCTCTTTAGTCACAAGCGAAGATTTTCTCCCAGAATGGTTACGAGCAACTTTAGCTTTTGTTGTGGAATTAATTGCAGCAATTCCCAGTGTCATTATTGGATTGTGGGGTATTTTTGTTTTTATCCCCTTTATTGAACCCCTACAAAAATGGCTCGCAGCTAATTTTAATTGGATACCGCTATTTAATACTGTAGAGCCTTCTGGGTTAAATATATTAACTGCCGGAATTATTCTTGCCATCATGATTTTACCCACATTAGCAGCAATTTCTCGTGAGGTATTATTAGTAATTCCAAAAGAATTACGTAGTGCATCAATGGCTTTAGGTGGTACACGTTGGGAAACTATTTTTAGAATATTATTACCAGCAGGTTTTTCGGGAATTGTCGGTGCAACAATGTTGGCATTGGGAAGAGCTTTAGGTGAAACAATGGCTGTCACAATGGTCATAGGTAACTCTTCTGTTATTAGCGCTTCCTTGCTCGATCCCGCTTATTCAATTCCTGCGGTATTAGCCAACGAATTTGCAGAAGCAGAAACTGGATTACACGTTGGTTCTCTCACATATTTAGCTTTAATTTTATTTGCCTTAACTTTAGCCGTAAATATCGGCGCTGTCTTATTAGTACAAATAGTTGGTGACAAAAAGAAATAATTGTCATTGGTCATTGGTCATTTGTTATTCTTCCTTGTTCCCGTTCCCCGTTCTCTATATGAAAACAAATGAATCTTTCGCAACCGAATTATTAACCTCTTTACCCTTAAAGCGACTGTTGTTTAATAACGGTATGAGTGCGATCGCTTTTATTTTTACAGGTTTAGCATTACTGCCTTTATTATCAGTTTTATGGGAAATTATAGTCAGGGGTACTTCTGGACTCAAACCAGAAATGTTTGTCGCGTCAGTAATTGATAATGGATTTGCCAATGCAATTGTTGGTACTTTCATAATGGTAGTGATTGCTGCACTACTCAGTATTCCCATTGGTATTGTCACAGGTATATATTTGGCAGAATTTAGCCAGGGAACAAAAACAGCAAGTTTTGTTCGCTTTATCACCACAATTTTGACTGGCGTTCCTTCTATTGTTGTGGGCGTATTTGCCTACAGCGTGATAGTTTTATTAACAAAATCATTTAGTGCGATCGCTGGTGGTTTTGCTCTAGCAATCATCATGCTACCGATTGTTATCTTAACAACTGAGGAAGCACTAAAATTGATTCCTGTTCCTCAGCGTTTAGCATCAGCAGCTTTAGGAGGAACTCGTTTTCAAACAACTTTTCGAGTTGTAGTCTCTGCTGCTATACCTGGGATCACTACTGGTATATTATTAGCTATAGCCCGTGCCGCAGGTGAAACAGCAC
This sequence comes from Pelatocladus sp., assembly GCF_059505505.1. Classification (NCBI taxonomy): domain Bacteria; kingdom Bacillati; phylum Cyanobacteriota; class Cyanophyceae; order Nostocales; family Hapalosiphonaceae; genus Pelatocladus; species Pelatocladus sp. Next base: position 30,058 of record NZ_JCACKS010000240.1, read on the forward strand.
CCTTGCTTTTTACCGCTTTATTTAGTCTAGATTGGTCACAGGATTTATTCAGTCCCACAGCATCACTATCTGTCTTAATTTTTAACCTTTATAATGATCCATCACCAGAAAAAAACCAACTTATTTGGACTGCATGTATAGTATTGCTAAGTTTAGTGTTGTTTACTAGTATTATTTCGCGACTAGTGATTAACAAAACAAGGAAAAAATAGGGTATTTTAGATATACTTATAACCCATAAAAATAATTAATATTAGTTCCCTAGCTCAACTAGTAAGTTCATAAACTAGCACTTTCAAGGTGGACAAGAATACTCAAAAAATTTCCTAATTTTAGGCTTTTCATCTTCGTGTTTTAGTGTCTTGGTGGTGAAAAATTTAACTTTTAAACCACTAAGACACTTTAGACGCGCAAGCAGCTACTTGCAGAAGTCGCTACGCGCCTACTGTAGGTAGACATCAAGAAAAAACATTACACCTTGAAAAAGCTAGTTCACCAAACCAAATCAGATTCATATATCTAGATATAAACTAGTCAATTATGAGTAAATTAGTTCCAGCAATCACAGTCAAAAATCTTAGCTTTTACTATGGTAGTAGTAAGGCACTTGAAGGAATATCAATAAATATTTATCAAAATCAAATAACAGCTATTATTGGCCCTAGTGGTTGTGGTAAATCTACTTTTATTAAATCTTTAAATCGAATTGCAGAACTAGAAGGGGAAATTCGAGTAGAAGGAAAGCTGGAATTTTTTGGTCAAAATATTTATGACCGTCGTGTGAATATTAATCGTCTGCGTCGCCAGATTGGGATGGTATTTCAAAAACCGAATTTATTTCCCATGAGCATTTACGAAAATGTTGCTTACGGCGTAAAAATTGCTCGATGGTGTCCAAAAACAGAATTAGATGAAATAGTTGAATCAGCAATCAAATCTGCTGCTTTGTGGGATGAAGTCAAAGATAAATTACACAAATCTGCTTTAGGACTTTCGGGTGGTCAACAACAACGACTCTGTATAGCCCGTGCTTTAGCAGTTAAGCCAAAAGTTTTACTCATGGATGAACCTTGTTCAGCACTTGACCCCATCGCAACTATGAAAATAGAAGAATTAATTCATACTTTGCGTGGAGAACTAACAATTGCTATTGTTACTCATAACATGCAGCAAGCGGCTCGCGTTTCAGATTTTACAGCTTTCTTCAGCACAGATGAAAGCCGCATTGGTCAAATGATTGAATTTGGAGCAACATCACAAATTTTTACTACAGCGCTTGATGAACGCACCCGCGATTATGTATCAGGGCGTTTTGGGTAAATAAATCTGTAATCGCTTTTGCTACAAGTGCGAGCGATCGCATCGCTACAAATAATTTTATGTGATACAATTGTACTATACAAGATAAGAATTGAGTGTGTGATGGAAATCTACCATTTTCCTTAAATAAACGCACACTAAAAAATTGGTATTGCATGTTTACGGGATGAATTGATCTTATCTGTTAACAAAGAATTAACTCATTAGCTTCGTGGGCTTAATTGCTCTCTTATTTGTGCAATACCAACCCTAACATTTTATTGAAATTCATATTTAAGGAAATCAGGGTAGGTTAACTATGGCAAAAAAATCTGCCACAAATCGTGTCATGTCTTCTCAACGTCGCAAACGCATATCGGGAAAAATCAACAATAGAATTTCTCTATTGGAACTGCTTAAACTTTTAGAATCAAATCGCCATAGCATAATCATTAACCTTAAACATCTACAAGCAAATTATCAAAGAAAAGGTGTCAAAAGAGTCCAAGGTTACAAAGATGAAAATGGTAATATTATTAAGCCTTGGTTGACGACACAATATATCGACAATGGTGAGTATGTTGGTATGGGTACATTTGAGCTTAACCAAAACACAGCCAATATCAACATGCTGATTACCCGCAAAGTCAGATTGATTAAAACAGAAGCTCAAACCCCTATTAGTGAAGTTGCAGGTTTATTGATAAATGACCTAAATAGCTTTAACAATTACACCATTGTTAGTGAAGGCGCAGTCAACATCAAATCACTACAAATTAAAATTAGCAACAAAAAAACCTTTGATTTACTCAAAGCAAAAGGCGTCATAGAAAACGAAGAGTACGATTTTCGCTGTGAATATACCATCAGATTAGATAATTTACCTCTTGTACCTCCTGATAGAAATTACAGCAGTATTGAGGGTGTATTCTATCAACTTGCAGAAGCAAAAGTACTTACAAGTATCATTTCTGCGCTTTTGAAAAAAGAATCAGATATCTTTGTACCAGAACAATTAGAAGAGTTGAGAAAGCATTATCTTTCTAAACATTTAAATCTCAACTTTCCAACAACTAACGAATACATCAACATTCAACAAGCTCTAGCCAGACAGAATATCGATACACGCATTAGCTACAAAATTGATATTGGTAGTCAAGAGATTCTGAATCTTGGTAAACTACATTCTGCTAACAAGTTTCTCGATAGAATGTATGAAGTTTATCATAAACAAACAGGAGAAATTATCTCCAAGCCTAGCTTTGATCTGTTGTTTCATGAAAATATTGCTTGTAGACACAAGCAATTATCATCCCGGATAAAAGTTACGTCCGTGGATGAATTCATGAAACCAATTTTTGATGATTTTCTCGGATTAGATAACAATGGTATTATTGCTAGTATTCTGACCAAAATTGATGCTGGTAATTTGGCACAAGTTTTGCAGCAACAACGCGAGCATCAAAACGTGAACAAAAATGCTTTGATAGAAGTTCTATTTATTGCAAATGAAAAATTGGAGGAATTTATCTCAGCAATCTACCAAGAAAAAATCAGTCCTTTAGTATTGTATATCGGTTCTACTGGACTGTTACCAAAAAAAATGAAGGCAAAGGCAATTACTGCGGAAGAACTTGCTATAAAATATCCGTGTTTGCAGTTTTCCAAAGATGAGAAAGAAGGTAGATTTTTTCTAATTGGCGACAGCATTGTTAGCGTATATGCAACCAAGGAGTATTATAGTAAACAGACTGCTGTGATGGTATAAAAATAGTCATTTGGGGGAGTCTCTTAATTTTTCCAATATATTGCTAAGAATTTAAACTCTTAGCTAACAGCACAAGTCGTCTGAAGACGACTCAAATAAATTAAATAGTCTGCTTAAGCAAACTTTTGCTATGAGCCTGCGATTTGAATCGCAGGCGGCTTTTTGAACATATTATGAGGACTAAAGTCCTCACTACAAACTAAAATTAAGAATCCACATTGGCTGATTAAATACGAACCAAGCTTTCGCCTCTTTGCTGCTCAATATTAGTAATTAATTCTAAAACTTCTTGATACTTTGTAGTGTTTCTTTGTTCTAAAAATAGACTTGCTGATTTCTTAAAATCTTCTAAAGCTCCTGAAGAGTCTGCCTGATTATAGCGAGTTACACCTCGGTTGTAATAGGCAAAAGCTTCATTGGGATTAAGGCGGAGGGCTTGATTATAATCTTCTATTGCCCTTTTATGATCTCCTTGTTCATCGCGGACATTACCTCGACCAACATAGGCAAGGGTATCATTAGGATTGAGGCGAATTGCTGTGGTATAATCCTCTATTGCTCCCTTTTTGTCTCCTAATTGATTACGAGCCAAACCTCGGTTGTAGTAAGCAAGAGTATTACTATGATCAAGAGTGATCGCTGTATTGTAATCTTTGATGGCTCCTTGGCTATCTCCCAAGTCATAGCGGCTATATCCACGATTGACATAAGCAACAGCATTACTAGGGTTGAGGCGAATTGCTGCACTGAAGTCTTCTATTGCTCCTTTTTTGTCTCCTAAATCGTAGCGTGTATAGCCCCGGTTAACATAGGAGATCACATCATCAGGGTCAAGTTTAATAGCTGCGGAAAAAGCTGCGATCGCACCTTGTAAATCCCCTTGACTATACTTATTGACTCCTTGATTGTAAAAGTCATCAGCTTTTGTGGTTATGGCTTGCTCTGTCTTAAGAAGATTTGTTATCTGTGTCGCATTAGCGGGCGCTACAGATGCACTCAAAGTAAATATCGCTACACCACAAAACCCCACAACCCCTGCTAATACTTGACCTGATAATGCTAATTTCATTTTTTATAGTGATTAATTTAGTTGCTCTATATATACCTACACTGCTGGAAGTTTTGTTTACGCAATTTTTTTGTAAAACTGTGTGAAGTTAATGTGGAACATACTGAAAACCTTAAAACTATCAAAATATTAACGATATTTAGGATTGTCAAATCCAGAAGCTAACTTTTGAAAAAGCCTAGCTAGTAAGCTTTTAATCATTTGCGAAAAAAGCATTAGTCCTGGTATGGGGATCACTCCTATCTGTTGCATTAATCCTAGTGCATCACCACGGTTCGGATAAGACAAATCGATTAACATTTAAATCCTGTACCAGACGCGATATATCGCGTCTGGTACAATCCCAAAATTATGACGAAAAATCCTTAACACCAAGCGTATTGGATTATAAATCACGGCTACACAAACCAAACCCGCCTGCGCGGGTTATTGAGTCCACAAATAGTGGACTTTCGCTATGAGCCTCGGAACTTTAGTTCTGGGCGGATATCTTTTGAATGCAAGACGTTAAATTTCCCCATCTTCTGCAATCAAAAGCAAAATACCAGATAATAACAGAAAATCAACCTCCACAAAAACTCATCCATGTCCCAGGAGATTGCTGTTGAATTTCGTCATGTCACCTTTAGCCGAAACCATCGCCCACTGGTAGCAAATCTGAATTTCAGTATTCCTCAAGGAGAAGCGCTGGTATTACTTGGACGTAGTGGTAGCGGTAAAACTACGACGATGAAATTAATCAACCGCTTGTTCACACCCAGCCAAGGCGAAGTTTTATTTAACGACATTCCTACAACCCAGTGGAATGAAATTAAATTGCGGCGCAAGATTGGCTATGTAATTCAAGAAACTGGTTTATTTCCTCATTTTACAGTTGAGCGGAATGTCGGTTTGGTTCCCTCTTTAGAACGTTGGAAACCCAACCACATCAAAAGCCGTGTTTATGAACTGTTGCAGTTGGTGGGTTTAGAACCACAAAAATTTGCTCAAAGATATCCCCACGAACTTTCAGGAGGACAAAGACAACGAGTTGGTGTCGCGAGGGCGTTAGCAGCCGATCCGCCTGTATTGCTGATGGATGAACCTTTTGGCGCCCTTGATCCGATTACGCGCTTAGAATTGCAGCAAGAATTCAAACGGTTACAACAAGAGTTAGGTAAAACAGTTGTTTTTGTGACTCATGATATTCAAGAAGCCTTTGTTTTGGCATCGAGAATTGGTTTAATGTATGGGGGAGAATTGGTAGTGTTGGGAACACCAGAAGAATTTATGCGATCGCCCCACCCAGAAGCTCTTGCTTTTTTGCAATGTCTCAAACCAGCGCTTTGAAATTCAACAAGTTTTTTTAATTAAATTAGAACGCAGATTGGTATCAGAATGCGATCGCTTTTTGATAGAAGTGAATGCGAACGCAGAAACTTATTCCCAACAATGGTGGTTGATTACCTTGATAAGATGAAAAAAGTTGAGCCGTTCTCTTAGCCGTACTATTAAGGTATGACCACAATAACCCTGCAATTATCACCAGAATTAGAGCAAAAACTGCGAGAAAGTATTGCACGTCAAGATACCCAAACCATTCGACAGCTATTAGCTGATGCATTTGCACCAACGGTAGAAGTATTACTAGGACAAAAAACAGATACTAAAATTCATGATGATGAATTTGAGATACTTGCTGATCAATTAGCTGATGATTTTGCAGCTTGTGTTGGGTCAGATGCACTTCCATTATCTGATTATGCAGTGAGTCGTGAAGGTATTTACGAGGGTGCGATCGCACATCCGACACCAAAGGCGATCGCTTGTTGATGAGTTATGAATGGCGATCGTACCACTAATACCATTTCACAAAAAATATGATACGAATGTAGGTTGGGTTTCGTCCCTCAACCCAACATATCAAAGTCTTATAATTGTTGGGTTTCACTCCGTTCAACCCAACCTACGCATTTGTTTCATTTGAAGTGGGAACATTCTTGTTTTCAGTGAGAATATTCTCGTTTCAAGTGGGAATATTCTTATTTTCAGTGAGAATATTCTCGTTTCAGGTGAGAATGTTGTCGTTTCAAGTGAGAAATTTCTCGTTTCAACCTAGAAATTTCTCGTTTCAACCTGGAAATTTCTCGTTCCAACCTGGAAATTTCTCGTTTCAAGCGTGATCAATCGCACTCAAACAAATCAAACAGTCTGCTTCAGCAGAGTTTAGCTATGAGACTGCGATTTCAATCGCAGGCGGTTTTGAACATTTGCGATACTCCCTCCCAAACCAGATCCCACTATTCTAGAGAAGAACAAAAAGCGATATCTGACGATAAGCCACTGCGTGTCTACGCACCACCTTTTTCGATCCCCGATCCCCATTACCCCTTCGCCCCTAATCCCCACTCCCTTGGGGGGAGTGGGGGCCCCGAGTTCCCCAAAGGGGACCCCTACCTTCCCCAATCCCCAATCCCCTATTCCCCTTTCTCATAATCACCACCAGAACCATACTTCCAAGCATCAACCCAACGATGCCAGTAATATTTAGAAGTGTTGGGTAAATATTTCTCCCAGGGTGCAAAATTTTGACTGAGCCAAAACAACGCAGAATATGCAGCCAAATTACTATAATGTACCAGCCAATCTAACAAAGCTAATAAACCGACATGGGGAATAATTTTTACCACAATTCCAGGATGGGCGAAGTTTGTTTTTAATAAGGTTTGCGTCAGGGCTGGAAACTGCACTACATCTTGTAAAAATGGTTTTAAAACTATCTCACCTGATGTTTGCATTTGCTGAAATACTGCTGATAGTAATTCGTTAATTTGTTCCGGCGCAATTTTTTGATTGACACCCACACTCATGGCTTTTTGAAATAACCAAGTCACACTCAAACTCGGTTGATATGGTTGCAATAGTGCTAATGCATTGGCAGATAACTGATCCGTTTGCAGTGCTTCATCAATTCCGTGGGTTAATCGCTGTAAATGACGCACCATCGCCCCAAAACCACCAAAACTTAAAGGCGATTGATTTCCACTGCTGTCTCCAACTGGGAGAATGCGACTCCAGGGTGTATGTAGGGGACTTTGGCGATAGGAGGGAAAGAAACCAAATAGCGCCCTTTGCAAGGTTAACTGTGACAATTCCACATTTTGGTATTTTGGCAGCAAGCGCAGATAGTCTGCAAACAAAGCTTCTAATCCTATATGTCGTGGATCTGCATCCATATAAGTAAACATATAAGTTGTTCTACCATCTCTGGCGGGGAAAGCTTCCCAAAAATATTGGCATTGTTTTTGAATCGGTGTCAAAGATAAGATTAAATCGCCAGTGTGATTTTCGGGAAAACCTTGGGCGCAACTCCCAACCACCAAGCACACCGCATCTGGTTTTTGTCCTTGTCGCGCTTGTTGGCTAATCGGAGAAAAATGTCCCATCGCGTCAATTAACAATCTGGCTTTGTATTGATTGTTAACTATGACTCCATCTGGATGAATCACTGCTTCTTCAAAAGGCGTGTTTTCAAATAACTTTCCGCCGACAGCCAGAAATCGCTGTTTTAATGTTTCCAGTAGATACACTGGGTCTACACCAATATTTAAGACGTTTTCCACCCAAATTTCTACACCATTGTCAAACCCGACTCTGGCTGGATTGTATTCTGTGGCGATCGCTTGTTTCAATTCTGCATCTGTTAATAAAGATAATTTTAAAAAAACTGCTAATTCTTGGCGAGAGATATTCCATTCTTGATCTCTTCCCCGCAATATCCCCCGTTCGAGTAACGCCACCCGGAATCCTTGCACAGCTAAAGCACAACCAATTAAAATTCCTAAAGTGCCACCACAAATCAACACATCCCAATCAACAGCACCCAATTGTTGTTGATTTTCTTTAACTGCCGTCGGTACAGGAATTTTACCTTCTCTAATTGATGTTAAGATGCGATCGCTCCGACGCAACCCCCCCAAAACATCACCCGGTAATTGCGAAAGAATTTCCTCAGTTAAAGACATAGAACTTCATCCCAGCAAAGTTACTAATCTTGATCCTAGCGACTCCTTCCCCATTCCCCATTTTCTCATTTCCGAAATCACAGCCTTAGCATTTGTATAATCCTAATAATTGTACAGACGCGTAGACGCTCGTAAGAGTATAATCGCGTCTGGTACAACCCCAAAATTATGACAAAAAATTAACTCCCCCTTTTCAGAATAATTACTTAGTTTAGTCAAAAGCCTGTAAATAGAATATTAAGTACCAACTCAAAAAAATATTCTATTCCGTAAAGTCAACATTCGGTTTTCAAGAACGAATTTGCTAGGATTTGAAAGCATCATAGTTATATATATCCGAAGTAAAATTTAATCGGATGTATTGTATTTTTATTGTGATATTTTCTAGATTTTAATAATCACGAGTCTTATTACAAATGCTAACTTCACCAATCCAAGAAAACTTAGATTTAAACCAATCAATCAATACACCAGTTAACCATGTATTCGTCTTTTTGGAAATTTTTTCCTATGAAGGTGGAATTCAATCTTATGTCAAAGATATTTTTCAAGCCTATTTGCAATTAGCTAAACCAATACATGCAGATATATTTATATTACGTGATGCCCCTGATTGCACCAATCCTTTTACATCTGAACGCTGCCAATTTCATTATTTTAAAACTTCGTCTCCTCAACTTGGACGAGTGAAAATGGCGGTCGCATTACTCAATCATTTGATCCAACAACGACCCCAGCGTGTTTTTTGTGGTCATATCAAGCTAGCGCCTTTGGTAGGGATGTTATGCCAATTTTTGGGAATTCCTTATACTGTGATCACCTATGGTAAAGAGGTTTGGGAACCATTACCAAAGTTCATGCAATCCAGTTTGCAAAAAGCAGCGCAAGTTTGGACAATTAGCCGCTACACTCGTGAGGTTGCCTGTATAGCCAATCATCTTAATCGCGATCGCGTCAAAATTTTACCTTGTGCTGTGGATAGCGATCGCCTGACTCCTGGAGAAAAACCAGCTAATTTCATCGAACGCTATAGTTTACAAAAAGCTAAAGTATTAATGACTGTAGCCCGGTTGTGGTCTGGTGATATTTACAAAGGCGTAGATATCACAATTCAAGCCTTACCACAAATAGCTCAAGTTTTCCCAGAAGTGAAATATTTAGTGATCGGTCGTGGTGATGATCAACCTCGTCTTGCCAAGTTAGCACAAGATTTGGGAGTTAGCGATCGCGTTGTGTTTGCTGGATTTGTCCCTACAGAAGAACTAGTGGAACACTACCGCCTAGCTGATGCTTACATTATGCCTTCTCAGGAAGGGTTTGGGATTGTCTATTTAGAAGCAATGGCTTGTGGTGTACCCGTACTATCTGGTGATGCCGACGGTTCCGCCGAGCCACTACAAGATGGTAAACTTGGATGGCGAGTCCCACACCGCGATCCAAATGCTGTAGCTGCGGCTTGTATTGAAATCCTCAAAGGCGAAGATCAACGTTGTAACGGTGAGTGGTTGCGAGAAATGGCGATCGCGAATTTTGGAATTGAAGCCTTTCACAAGCGATTACAACAGGAATTATCTTAATTTATTTGTACTTCTGCTGCGTTCTCTGGGTATTTTGTACGTTAAGGGCAAAACCTCGGTTTGCAACAAATCCAGATTTTACACCCCTATCCACTAACAACTAACCCAGGGTGGTTTCATACAAGCAGAGAAAATTAAAATCTTCTTTTAAAGCCTCTCCCCTTAATAAGGGGAGAGGTTTGGAGAGGGGTAAAAATCTATGCTTCAAAACGAGAAATACAGACTTCCATATTTTTCTTTTTTCGTATGAAACCACCCTGCTATCCACTAACAACTAACCATTGCGAAAAATCTTGCCCAAATTGAGAAAGTGATAATAGTTGAATGCGTGGATCATTTTGGGCTGTAGTTTTTTCTAAAGGAGTATTGTAACCCCAGTCTGCTAGGAAGAGTTTTACATCTTTCAGGTCTGTTTGCTGGTCTACTAACTGTAATGTTTTTAATCGATCTTCCACAAACCAGACTGTTTCTTGTGGGACTTTGTGCAATTGAATTAATTCTCGTAAAATTTCATATTTGGGACGTTTCACTTCTTTACCGAAAATCTTTTCTGAACCTAAATTTACTCCTTCTTGCTGGAATAATTGCTGGACAAAACGTCCTTCTTTTGTAGAAATAATATATAATTTGCTTGTGCTGGCAATTGTCGATTGAAGTTTGTCAATTACACCTGGATAAAATTGATGCAAACTCAACCAACTTTCTAAATCATTAGCAATCCATTCATCGCGTAATTTATCTAATGTGGTACTGATTTGTTTAGCATTGAGATTGTCTTGAAGTACAATTTTCTGGTTAATATTATGCCAATTTTGGAGAATTTCTACTTCTGCAATTCCCTCTAACAAAGCTTTGACTAAAACAGGCATTTCCCAACCTGTTTCAATTACGGGTCTGAGTCGATAAAATTGAGAAGCCAAATCATCTGGTGGTGTTTCGTTAGCGGGGAACCAAACTTGGCAATAAGTACGCCATGCTACCTCAAAATATTCAATTAGTCCGTCGCAAATTACACCATCAAAGTCCAAGGCGAGAATTGAGGGAATATTTGCCATTGTTTTTTTTGATTAAAGCTGCTGTCGTCAGCTTAACGTATTCATCAAGCTGCTGAATCATGTACTCTCAAGTTTATTGTGACGGACAGTTTTTCACTGTTGAGGATTTTACTTTTTCCTTTTCCCGTAAACTGAAAATTGACAGACTACTAGCTAACCCAATTTTTGGTGATACACTAGCTTGCTCACACTTAACGTTGTGTTACCTTAGTATTACTAGTAAAATTAAACTCTTGAAAAATTGAGAGGAAATCATTATCGTAGTCCAAAAGCAACTTATTAACTCCCAAATCAAGTCACCTCAAGTCTTATTGATTGACCATGAAAATAACAATCGTGGTCTGATAGACACCCGTGAAGCTCTAGAGCTAGCCCAGAGTGTGGATCTTGACCTGGTTGTAGTCTCTCAAAGCAAAGATACTCCAGTGGCGAAGATTCTCAACTATGGTAAGCTTCAGTATCAAAAGAAAAAACGTCAGACCCAGAGTGCTAGACCCACAGTAAAGGAAGTACGATTCCGTCCAAATGTGGGTGCGGCTGATTACAATTTACGTATTAATCAAGCGGCTCAGTGGTTAAGTAAAGGCGATTCAGTAAAGTTTGCCATTCGTTTACGAGGTCGAGAACATCAATATCGTGATCAAGCTGGAAAATTACTAGACCGCATTGTCGATGATCTCACTTCAGTGGGTAAAGTTCAGTCGCTTGATAAGCGCTCACTGATTCTTCAAGTCATTCCTGGTTAAATTAATCTTTTACCAATCTCTTAGAAATATCCCTCAATAAAGAAGTTGAACTAAATGAGGGTTTAATAAACTGAACGGGCGAGAACCCATTTCACCAATCAAAAATTGTTCTGGTGGAATGGGCTTCTAAGCCGTTATCAATGCTATACTATTTAACTTACGCCAGGTCTGAATTGACTGATTTAGCAGATGCTCCCCCTACTGAGAATTAAAGTCAGATTATTTGGTGATAGCAACAATAAAGTTTTCTGCTTGCGACTTTAAGAAAGGATTCTGCTCAGGTTTGTGCTTAGGTACATGTTCAGATATATAACTAAACAAATCAAAAATCCGAACAGTTCCATCAGCCTTAGCAACTTTACCACGTATTCCTTCTAACAGGTAGTAAGTAAATAGCCCATTCCGCATTCCTGGAAGTTCCCAGGACACTTCATCTGATTTGCATGAGGCGATGATGACTCGTCCTTCTCCCTGAACGAGGTGATTATAGGTTTTTTCTGACAAACCAGCTTCTAATTGATAAAGCAAATCCTTGGGTTCACCAACCCCACCAGAGTGACAGCTATCTAGAAAAACAACTAAGCGACTAGCATGAATAGCCCGCAAAGCATTGGTGAATTCTGCATCAGAAATACATGTATCCTTGATTTTGTTTATTTCTGCTTCCACTGGACACAAATATTCGCCTGATGAAAAGCCACCAAATAAACGCGCCCCATGACCAGAGAAAAAGATGATTACGGTATCATGGGCTTTAACATGACTAGCAAGCAGTTCTAATTTCTGACTAATCGCGGCTTTTGTAGCATCTTGATCGAGCAAAATAGTGACATTTGTTTGACTATAGCCATTTTGAATCAGCGTTTCGTGCAGATCACTCGCATCATTAGTTGTTTTTGAGAGTGGACGGATGTGATGATAATTGGCAATGCCAATTACCAGAGCATAATAATTAGATTGGATTGTAGCGATCGCCTCTGGTATTTGAGATGGTTTTTGGACTGAATTTTGATGTTGCGAGGAGGTTGTTATTTGCTTTTGTAAAACTGCTTGAACTTTTGTGATAAAACTACTGTGATCAAAATCAAGCTTATCAAAAAAGCTAAAGATACCAAATTTTTCGTATAAGTTACTGACATCTTTTCTACTTAATCCTGGTGTTCCACTGACTGCAATAACTGGTATGTTTAACTCGTGAGCTAGGTCAGCTAAATGCATTCCTTTCTTGAGCATAGATACTGATGGATCTCCCAGACCAATGTCAGTAACTAGTAGATGCCAGCAATCATTTTTGATAGTGTTATAAGCTTGATCGAAAAGTTCGACAATTGTAATGGCACTCTTTGGGTCATCAATACCTCGCAAAGCAAGGCGAATCTTACGTTCAAGAAGATCCTGCCAAAATAAGTCATCCTCAACCAGAAGAATTTTGTACTCCGCCATAAACTTCTCCTTTATATTGCTTCTGGTACTTGATGCCGAATCTCAACTTAAACCTCCGGATTACATGCTGGCAATATTACAGTAAATTGTGTTCCCTCACCAACTATGCTATTTACTGTTAAATGTCCGTCTAAGCTTTCTATCTGACTTTGAGTCCACCATAATCCAAAACCCATCCTGCCACGATTACTCTTGGTTGTAAATCCTAGTTGAAAAATTTTTTCACGGTCTTCTTTACTAATGCCTAAACCAGTATCAGAAATTTGCAATTCTATCCAGAGCTTTCTTTCTCGCTCTACGCTTTTGCCACTGATGGAAAGTACACCTCCATCAGGCATAGCATCAATAGCATTTCGGATGAGATTATCAAACACACCTAGTAATTGCTGTTTACCACCAAACACTTCATGCAAATTGGATTCTAGATCAATTGTTTGGATAACTTCAGATGGGATTTGTATTTGATTTAGAACTTCGAGAATGACTTGGTAGAGATTGATAACTTGGGGACTTTCTTGCTTATAAACTTTCATCCCTCGGAGATTGTCACGAACTCGATCTACTAAAAGCCGAATCCGGTTCAATGTATCTCTTGCATCATTAATATCACCTCTATCGAGGCTATCAATAGTTTCTTGTAGGAATTCTTTAAACGCACCAACATCATTATTCATGCGATGCAGAATTTGGCTGGTTAAATCACCAACAGCAGCCATGGTTTCCATTTTGGCAAGCTTTTCTTTACTTTCCGCATTCTGAATTGCAATAACAGCAAGATCAGCTAAAACTTCTAACCTTTGTAAATCTCTTTGATCGAATGCATTAGTCTTACGACTTTCTACATTTAGTACACCAACTACACGACCATCTTGATCAAGAAGAGGTACACATAACTCTGAAAGAGTATTAACAAAATAGGCTTTATAGCGTGAGTCAGTCCGAACATCATCAACTAATGCTGGTTGGCGATGTCTTGCGACCCAACCAGCCACCCCTTCATCCATCTTTATAGATGTTAAATTTAATTCAACTGGCTCATCAGCAGGATGCCTAGTCTGTGCAACTAATTTCTGGCTGATTGGATCTAAGTGGCGAATAATTCCCAAATCTGCCCCTGTGATTTGTACTGCTCGCTGCACAATTAGCCTTAAGAGTTCTTCTTGGTCTAAAGTAGTTATAATTTCACGATCAATATCACCTAAAGTTTGCAACCATCGTTGGTTTTTGATCGCGATCGCAGCTGAAGCAGCTAAGGAATCAATAATTTGTATTTCCTCTTTAGAGAAACTGTGAGATCTGCGATAGCTAATAAACATGACCCCCACAATATCTGTGTCTACCTTCAGCAAGACACCAGCCACAGACTTGATATTTTCCCGCTTGGTAAAAGGTGAATTTTTAAAGATAGATTTTTCAAACTGTGGAGCATAGACATTCTTTCCATGCGCGATCAATAGAAATGGTACATCTTGTTGACTAATCTCTTTACTCATTTCCTGTTCTGCTCTGAGGCGTCCGGCAATACTAGGTGGTGTCAAAAATTGCTTTTCAGCCTGAATATATGCGTAGATAGTGACAACATCTGCTGCCAGCACGTTTAAAGTATTCCAAGCAATGTGCTTTAGTAAATCACTGTTTTCTGGTATCTGATTGAGGGATTGAGTAACTGAGTGGAGAGTACTTAATTGACGTGCTTTATCGCGCATCTGTTGATATATAATAGCGTGCCATATAGCATCAACAGCCCGGTTAGCAAAGAGTTCTCCCCAACGCAACTCATCATCATCTAATTGATGCTCGCGCAGGAAATGAATATAAAGGACTCCGACATAACTGGAGTCAGATTTTTTTCGACCACTATTATTTTCATGTGTGTCAGTGGAGATTTCGCGATGTATCAATCCCTGTTTGCCATCGAACAGCAATGGAAAAGCGGCATATGCTCTGGTTCCTTCACGATATGCTGTCGGATTAAAGAATTCTGGCTCGGAACTGCTAATAAATTGAGGTTGTCTGTCACGGATTGCTTGCCAGCCTAACCCTTCTTTACGAGGTGGATTGTTCTGTGTGAACAGATTATTTATACAGCCGATACAGATATCGTATACGTAGCGGTTTTGATCTCGATTCCAGAGAAAATGCAGTGTAGACCAATCAGCTCGCAAAATACGCCTAGCGTTCTCAGAAATAACTTCTAAAACATAAGGTAAACGTGCTTGACGAATATCTAGTGCTTTTTGACCAACAAGTTTAGCCAGAGTAACTGCTTGTTTATATGTAATAGGTATTTCAGAGTTTTTGTAGCCTGCTTCTATAGTACCAATAACTTTAGGTACAGCAAATCTAGGTAATTGATTCATCTGAATCGTAGTATTTTTTTCTCCTCCAATTGTTTGTCTAGGAATAAAGTTATTCTCCCAGTCATAGTGTTCAAACCAATCTTCAATTACTTTTCCAGTTTCATCTCTGATCAGGATAATAGGTGTAAAAATACGAATGAAATGCTGATGGTGAAATGTTTCGTAGAGCCAGCGATCAAATCGCTTGTCCCATCCAGATATAATTTCGGTTTGACGAGTTTGGACTACATCTGCTTGAATATCTCGTAACTCTTGATCTTCTTCTATATAATGTCTTGCTTGATTGAACCAATTGTTTTTGGGAATGCCAATTCCATGTACTGTCTCAATGGTATTGTGTGCTGGCATCACCAAGGATATGGTGGCAAAGTCGAAGCCCAGCACAGATTGAATTTCATGACAAATATTGTCAAGGATATCTTCCAGAAAAAACAGTTTTGAGGTTGCCTGTGCTATCTGATTTTCAGCTTCCAGAATTTCTTGTTCAAATACTTTTACTTCTTCTGGTTTTTCTCTATCAGCAACCATAGCATCCCTTATTTTTAACTTTGATGAATTAAGTGTCTGACTGACAATTCAACTGATTGCACAAATTAGACACCATTAACGGTGTATAGCTTGAATTTAAGATTTCTCAACCGATTAATTTCAGCAGTGGAGATTAACAAAAGCTAAAAGGTAGTAGTTCTTAACTTCACGAAGCAAACATTAGTTTCCGAAAAAAGACTTGCTCAAAAAATTTTTTCAAAACGATAGTACTTAATGAAGGCTACTATGAGGTGATATAAATAATAATAACATAAAAGCCTGCTTCAGCAGGCTTTGTGGCTATGACCCCACCCTTTTAGAGTGAGGCATGATTGTTAACGAACTTAATACGCATCCATTGGTAGACAAGAACAAACAAAATTCCTGTCCCCAAAAGCCGCATCAATACGCCCAACAGCAGGCCAGAATTTGTGTTCGCGTGTCCAAGGTGCAGGGTAAGCAGCCTGTTCACGAGAATAAGGATGATTCCATTCTCCGATAATTAAACTTTCGGCGGTGTGCGGTGCATTTTTCAGGACATTATTTTGCAAATCCGCCTTACCTGCTTCAATTTCAGCAACTTCTTGACGAATACTAATCATCGTATCGCAGAATCGATCTAACTCTTGTTTCGATTCGCTTTCGGTAGGTTCCACCATGATTGTACCTGCTACAGGCCAAGAAACAGTAGGCGCGTGGAAGCCGTAGTCCATCAAGCGTTTAGCGATATCATCAATTTCGATGTTGCTAGATTTTTTGAGCGATCGCAAATCTAAAATACACTCGTGGGCAACATACCCATTTTTGCCTTGATACAAAATAGGATAGTGTGCTTCCAAACGCTTGGCAATATAGTTGGCATTAACAATAGCCACTTTCGTAGCATCAGTCAAACCACCTGCACCCATCATCGCAATGTACATCCAAGAAATTACCAAGATGCTGGCGCTACCCCAAGGTGCAGCCGAAACCGCCCCTATCGATTTTGGATTTTGGATTACTCTACGAGAAGCCGCTATCGCGTCTATAGATTTTGGATTGTATTCTTGCATTGCAATAACAGCGTTTCCAGGCAAGAATTCTACTAAATGGATTGCTACGCCAATCGGCCCCATACCAGGGCCACCACCACCGTGGGGAATACAGAAAGTTTTGTGCAGGTTCAAGTGACAAACATCAGCCCCAATATCTCCAGGGCGACAAAGTCCCACCTGAGCATTCATATTCGCTCCATCCATGTACACTTGTCCACCGTGGGCATGAACAACAGCACAAATTTCCTGAATTGCTTCTTCAAACACGCCGTGAGTCGAAGGATAAGTCACCATCAAAGCAGCGAGTTCATGGCTGTGTTTTTCGGCTTTTGCCTTGAGATCATCCACATCAATATTACCTTGGCGATCGCAAGCCACAGCTACTACTTTCATCCCGCACATTACTGCACTTGCGGGGTTAGTTCCGTGAGCAGATGTGGGAATTAAGCAAACATTGCGGTGTGCTTCCCCACGACTTTCGTGATACTGGCGAATCACCAGCAACCCTGTGTATTCACCTTGGGAACCAGCATTTGGTTGCAGAGAAATTCCCGCAAACCCAGTAATCTCAGCTAACCATTCTTCCAACTGCTGGAAAAGAATTTGATAACCCTGAGTTTGTGATTGCGGCGCAAAGGGATGAATTTTGGCAAATTCTGCCCAACTGACTGGAATCATCTCTGATGTCGCATTTAATTTCATCGTACATGACCCCAAAGGAATCATTGATGTCGTTAACGACAAGTCCTTTGTTTCCAGCTTGTGCAGGTAACGCAACAACTCGGTTTCTGAGTGATAGGAGTTGAAAATGGGGTGAGTGAGGTAGGCGCTTTCGCGCTTAAGGGGAAGATTAGGGGTTAAGGTGAGGAGAGTAAACTCATTCCCAAAGGCGAAAATTTCTAGTAGATTGTGAACATCTTCAACTGTGGTGGTTTCGTCGAGCGAAATACCTACAGCAGTTTCATCAAAAATCCGCAGGTTAATTTTCTTAGCTTCGCAAGCAGCGAGAATTTCTTTGAAACTGCGTGTTCCTAGTTCTACGCGGATAGTATCAAAGAAACTTTCAGAACTAATTTTGTAGCCCAGGTGTTTTAATCCAGCAGCCAAGGTGACAGTCAAGGTGTGGAT
Organism: Pelatocladus sp.; assembly: GCF_059505505.1. NCBI lineage: Bacteria > Bacillati > Cyanobacteriota > Cyanophyceae > Nostocales > Hapalosiphonaceae > Pelatocladus > Pelatocladus sp. Next base: position 48,069 of record NZ_JCACKS010000240.1, read on the forward strand.
ATTCTCGGCTATTTTTTTCAGTCCTGCGGGGCCGTGATAGACAGCATACATACTGGCCATCACCGCTAACAATACCTGTGCTGTACAAATATTACTAGTAGCTTTTTCTCTACGGATGTGTTGTTCGCGGGTTTGCAAAGTCAAACGTAATGCTGGCTTACCTTGGACGTCTTTGGAGACGCCGACAATCCGCCCTGGTACTTGCCGCTTGTACTCTTCTTTGGTAGCAAAGTATGCCGCATGGGGACCACCGTAACCCAAAGGAATACCGAAGCGCTGAGTACTACCAACTGCGATATCAGCACCAAATTCACCCGGAGGTGTCAATAGTGTAAGGCTTAACGGATCTGCTGCTACCGTTACCAATGCTCCCACAGCATGGGCTTTTTCTACAAAAGCGCGGTAGTTGTAAACAGTGCCATCGCTAGCAGGATATTGCAGAACTGCCCCAAAAATCGATTCTGAGAAATCAAAAGATTGATGATCGCCAATTATAATCTCGATTCCCAATGGTCTAGCCCGTGTTTGCAACACATCAATAGTTTGGGGATGACAATCTTGAGAGACAAAAAAGGCATTTGCTTTATTTTTGCAAATACCATAGCTCATACTCATAGCTTCGGCTGCGGCTGTTGCTTCATCTAATAGTGAAGCATTAGCAATTTCCAAACCTGTGAGATCAATAATCATGGTTTGGAAATTCAACAGCGCTTCTAATCGCCCTTGGGCAATTTCTGGCTGATAAGGAGTATAGGCAGTGTACCAACCAGGGTTTTCCAGGATATTACGCTGGATCACCGCCGGGGTGATAGTGTCGTAATATCCCATACCAATAAATGAGCGGAAAATTTGGTTTTTTAAACCAATATCTTTTAACTTTGCCAGTGCTGTATACTCACTTAGGGCTTCTGGCAAATTTAAAGCACGAGATAGCCGAATGGACTGCGGTACTGTTTTATTAATCAAGGCATCTACGGAAGACACCCCTACTAGATCCAGCATTTGCTGCATGTCATCGGCGTTAGGGCCAATATGTCTTTGCTTAAAATCACTTGATTTTTCAGTGCTTTCGCCCAGAATTGGTTGATTACCTGACTGGGGACGAGGAGCAGATACTACCACAAAGAGCTTCTCCAGACGTTACTATTTAATATTTTGCAATAAGTATATTTAAGGTGTTTGGATCTAAAGTATCAATTCACCTAAATTTCATCAAATTTCTTTGAACCGTATTGGGACAAGGAAGGGAAGGGGGACAAGAGGGACAAAGGGGACAAGGGAGACAAGGGGAACAAGGGAGAATATTTTTGATAGATTCTCTCTTGTCTTTTACTCTCCCCTGTTGTCGAGTATCAAAGACCCGTCGTCGAGTATCAAAGACCCGTCGTCGAGTATCAAAGACTCGTCGTCGAGTATCAAAGACTCGTCGTCGAGTATCAAAGACCCGTCTTCGAGTATCAAAGACTTGTCGTCGAGTATCAAAGACTCGTCTTCGAGTATCAAAGACTCGTCGTCGAGTATCAAAGACTCATCAGCGAAATACAAATAGTTGTTTACTGCCCAATGGCCGCGAAATCCTACTGCCGAGACAAGTGGCATGAGTTTAACGCCTCTTGGTGTTACCGCATCCCGCATCCCCGCCTCTGCAAAACTCTACCCCTCCACCTCAGCACTATATTCCTGCGCTGTGAGTGCATCATCAATTTCACCAGGGTCATTGACTCTTACTTTAATAAACCATCCCTCACCGTAGGGATCTTCTGCTATATGTTCGGGAGATTCGATCATTTCCTCGTTACGTTCTATAACAGTACCAGTTACTGGTGAGTTTAAGTCTTCAACGGCTTTTACTGATTCAATTGTACCAATTTTGTCTCCTTTGGTGACAGCATCACCAATCTCTGGTAATTCCAAAAATACAACATCACCCAGTTGATTTACAGCAAAGCTGGTGATACCAATTGTGGCGATTTCACCTTCTAAGCGTACATATTCATGAGTATCCAAGTATCTTAAATCTTGTGGATATTCCAAAGACATATCACTTCCCTTTCCACGTAAAAAAAATGAACAGGATAACAACTAATGGCTAATGGTAAAGACATTATTAGCAATTAGCAATTAAGTCAGTCGGTGAGAACAAATAGAACATGATTGAAAACCTTACCAATGACAAATGACAAATGGCTAGTTTGTAATCCGATTTGGAGAACGGTAAAAAGGTTTCTTAACCACTAGGGCTGGGTATGTTTTACCGCGAATTTCTATATCTAGCTGCTGACCAACAGTTGCTAGCTGGGTAGGAACATAAGCTAGGGCAATAGGATAAGTAAGTGTAGGTGATAGTGTACCACTTGTCACCTCTCCTATAACTATTCCTGCTGATAATACTTGGTAGCCATGACGGGCAATATTGCGTCCTTGCATTTGTAAACCTACTAATCGACGCTGTACTCCCGCAGCTTTTTGTCGTTCCAAAATCGGACGCCCGATAAAATCTCCTTTGGTATCAAGATGTACCAACCAACCTAAACCTGCTTCTAAGGGTGTGGTGGTATCATCAATGTCTTGCCCGTAAAGTGCCATTGCTGCTTCTAGTCGCAGGGTATCCCTTGCACCAAGTCCACAGGGAATGACACCAGCCTGAAGCAAACTCTGCCATAATTCTATACCCGCTTCTGGGTCGAGCATGACTTCAAATCCATCTTCTCCAGTGTAGCCTGTGCGGGCAAGGAAAGCTGGTTTACCTAGTAGTTTTGTTTCCAGATGACCGAAAGCTTTGACAGAAGTTAAGTCTGCTTGTACCAAGGGTTGAAGATATGCTACTGCTTTTGGTCCTTGAACGGCGATTAATACTTTTTCTGGTGAAAGGTCTTGGAATTTGATGTCTGTAGTATCAAGATGCTGAAGTAACCATGTTTTGTCTTTGTTGGTTGTGGCTGCATTGACTATGATTACTCCCTGTTGTTCGCCAGCAGAGTTTTCTCCCTGGTAGTAAAAAATAATGTCGTCGATGATACCAGCTTCGGAATTTAACAATACTGTGTATTGGGCTTGACCTGGTTGTAACCGACTGAGGTCTGAAGGTACTAATGTTTGCAGTTGAGAAATCAGATATTTCCCTTGTAAAGTAAATTTACCCATGTGGGAAATATCAAACATTCCTGCTGCATTTCTAACAGCATGATGTTCTGTAGTAATGCCACTAAATTGTACTGGCATTTCCCAACCGCCAAAGCTGGTGAGTCGTGCTTTTAATTCTTGGGCGAGGATATATAGAGGGGTTCGAGATAAGGAAACAATGTTTTCTTCTGGTTTAGCCACGGGTAATTTTGTTGTCGTAGGTCAACATTTATATATCCTACGAGATTGATTCGAGTACGGGGTTGCGGATCGCCTGTATTGTGTGAACTACAAATATACAAAGGGAGCATCCGAATTTTTGAAAAATACCCGCAGACTGGAAGTCTGTGTAGGCGGACTTAGTTTGTCTAGCTCCAGATTTCCAAGGGATTTTAAACATTTAGGATGCTCACTACACAAATGACACTACAGGCGATCGCACTTCTAATTACAGAAAATACATTATGTCCTGGCGTTTCTACAATTTAGCAAAATTTGCACTGTCTAATATAGTTAAAAAATCAATTACTTTAAACTGTCGATAAACTGCTGGGAGACTACAGATTTTTGCCCCCATATTAAAATATACCTGCAAAATATTCGGAATTTCAACATCAGATGAATCTGGATATTGCTGAGGAAGTTCGAGAAGATATTCTGCATTGGGATAAACTAAAATACTTGAATGCATTAAGTTATTCTGCTGAAAATAATTATAAGTACAAGCAGCTTGCACAGGACATAGTGTTGGTAATAAAGTACATCCAAAACAATATTGATTACCACTCAAATTCAGATAATTGAGTAGCCCTTGATAAAGTAATAACAGTGCTTGAAGATTGCGATGTTCTCTTGCTATGCATACACGCCCAATTTCCACAGATGCTTTGATGATCAAATCAGGAATGTCATTGAGATTATATTCTTTAGCGGCATAAAATCCGAAAGCTTCAGAAGCCATTGTGTAGGTTTGCAATCGATAAGTTCCGATTGTTTTTTTTGTTTCTTTAGAGATGAGCATGAAGTGATGGAAAACTGCATCAAACTTGTCTCGATCCATTTGACTAACATTAGAAGTAGCTAATCCTAGCCCTTGCTCAATATTAAATACTTCAAAACGTAGCCGTAAAATCGATTCTAATTCAGCTTCAGTGGATGCAAGCTTGAGGATATATTTTGCAGATTGCAGCACTGGAAAATCTTGTAGAGCAAAAGATGAGCTTGGTGAAACATCACTATTGTTAAAGTTTTTTTTCATCTCTATTCCTACTTAGGATTTATAAAACAGGTGCTTAATAGCGCTCACATAATATTTTTCGTGTAAAATCTACGCCTAATCCCAGGGTTATTTCATTCTCGTTTAGTCCGCAAATAATTAAAATTCTTGGCTTATAGCTTAAGTCGTCTAAAAACGACTCGCAAATTTTTCAGTCCACTTTAAGTGGAGTTTTACTATGAGCCTGGAAATTTATTTCTGGGCGGGTTATGTTAAGAATGAAATACTCTTGGTTCTAAACATATTCAAGCAACTGTTAAGAATGAAATACCCTTGGGTTTTAATTGTTTTTTCAACCTAATTTAAAGTGATTGATATGTGCTTTGTAGAATTACATTTTATAAGTTGAGTATATGTATCTTGTAAATAGTTTGCCATGCAAGATAAAAATATGTCAATTATTGTTGCATGAGGTTGTATTGAAATTAGATTTAAACAAACACAATGGTTTAAAATTTTTGATTCAACTTAGATACTTATAAGTATCAATATTTTGTCTATTCAATCAATTTTATTAATTGCAAAATATATAGAGTTAAAAAAACCCGCCTGCAATTTCAATCGCAGTCTCATAGCGAAAAGTCTGCTTATTTTTTGGTTGGACGAAAAGCTGGTGCAAAATCTGAATTTACCTGTTTGCTTACTGATTCTAATGAAATGAGAAAGCAATATGCCTAAATGAGTGCGCGATATATCGAAACGAGTAAACAATATGGCTTTTTGAGTAAGCAGTATGCCTAAACGAGAAAGCAAAATGGCACTTTACTTATTCAATTTGACTTTATATGTTTTTTTGATGAAGTTATGAGTTGTGGTGATGGTGAAAACAGTTGATTCTTCGAGATAACCTACCAACGTTTATTTTTGGCGATACGAAAAGCTAGTGCAAGATATAAATCTCAGTCTGGAAACATCTACTGGGCATCAACGTCTCCTTAGCAAGGCGCATCTATCAAGATAAGAAGTCAGCTAATCAGGCGATATCGCCTTACACTCAGTTTTGTTGCGGAGTTCATCTACTCAATTTATGCTAGTGTTCTCCAAAAAAGGGATGAGATTTGGGTAAGATAAAGGAGCTATCTAAATCTGTATGGCAGATACGGAAAGCTTTTCATACTCAAAGGAGATACTCAATGCTGACTTTAAAAATCGTTGTATATATAGTTGTTGCCTTCTTTATCACTCTGTTTGTGTTTGGATTTTTGTCAAATGACCCTGCTCGTAACCCTGGTCGTCGGGACTTCGAGTAAGATTAAGACTAAATTATCCATAATTACCGTCAGGTAAAAAACACTAGACGCTGTTGAGGCGGCCTGCTAAAAAGTTAAACAGAAAGTAAAAGTCGGAAGGTAAAAGCCAGATTAGTCCTTCCGGCTATTAATTTTGGCTATTCGTTTGCTAGATTGTGCTGAAACATGTTTCATACCGTTCTGCCGCCCGAACCACCTGCTATTGTTGAACCATTACTAGCAGAAAATCTGCCAGCCATAGCTGCAAGCGATCGCCAATTGCATTTCCCAAAACAACAGGCGAATGCAGAAAATTCCCAACAAAAACCAGTTAACCTGCGACATCAGTCTGCACCTGATGAGTCATCGGTAGTCCAAACTCCACCCACAATCTCTACACCGGAAACATTCTCAGCAGAATTTTCACCTTTAAATATTGCTCAAACGAGTGCAGTTTTACTAGGAGAACCCTTATCTATTGGCTACTCACAACAACAGCCACAGGTTTCTCAAGACACTAATAACGTTAGTCAACAAAAACAAACCAAACAGCAAATTGTCCAAAAAATCCAAAATAGTAAGAACCAATCTCAGAAAAAATCACAGTTATTGGTTCAACAACTAGTCCAGTCAAAACAAAATCATCACACTACCCAAAATTCCCAGACTTCCCAGTTAGCAGCACAACCCATCAAAATCAAATTTAATCTTGCTAACCAACAACCAACCAACACCCAATCCACAACCACCAACAACCAAACAGCAACTATAGAATTTAAAACTCGCAACCTCACCAGCCAAACTCCACAACCAGCACCAGCACCAAACACACCAGAAACAAGGAGAGTTATAGAAGTAATTGCAGATAACCAGGAGTATGATGAACAAAGACGAGTAGTCACAGCAGTCGGTAATGTTGTTGTCCGTTTTGATGGAGCGGTGGTGGATGCTGATCGCATCCAAGTTAGTTTAGACAATTTAATTGCTGTGGGCGAAGGAAATGTCGCTTTAACCAGAGGCGACCAAGTAATACGTGGACAGCGATTTACCTATAATTTTGTTCAGGATAATGGAGAAATGATCGCTGGTCGTGGTGAGATTTTTCTACCCACAGCCGACCAAGATTTTGCTTTTTTGCCTACCGACGCCACAGCAGGGGGAGTACCAGCACGTCCACCAAGCGATCGCATCAGAAGCAATCAACCGTTGACTGGGGTAAGTAGTCCAGGGGAAGTTAACTTTGGCTTTGGTAGTAGAACAAATGCGAGTAATGTACCCAAACCCGAACAGGGAGGACAAGTGCGGCGAGTCCGCTTTGAAGCTGCACGCATTGATTTTTATCCCCGTGGCTGGCAAGCATCAGATGTTACGCTCACCAATGATCCCTTTTCACCACCAGAATTGCAATTACGTGCTGACAAAGTGACATTGACACGAGAATCACCTTTGCAAGACCGTGTTCGTACTCGGAATCAACGTTTAGTTTTTGACCGACGTGTAAGTGTACCTATTCCCAAAAACGAGCAGGTGATTGACCGCAGAGAACGAGATGCTACGCCTGGATTAGTTGCTTTTGGTTTTGATGGGGATCAGCGTGGTGGTGTATTTATAGAACGCAAATTGGAACCGATAAATTCCGAGAATTTTCGTTTTAGTCTGACACCTCAGTTTTTCGCTCAAAAGACTGTGGAGGACGGTTTTAGTAACGTTCCCTCGCTGTTTGGTTTAAAAACATCACTTGATGGCACTTTGAGTCCACGGACAACAGTTGAAGGTTCTGGGACATTAACTAGTTTTGACTTGAGCGATGTTGAAGATAACCTCAAGGCAAGTTTACGATTGCGGCAACAAATAGGTGATATTCGCTACCCTCATAATTTAACATTAGAATATAGTTATCGCGATCGCCTCTACAACGGTAGCCTTGGTTATCAAACTGTTCAAAGTACCTTTGGCGGCCTCATTATTTCCCCAATCATTCCTCTCGGTAAAACTGGATTAAATCTCAGCTACCAAGCAGGCGCTCAGTATATCACTGCCAACACTGATCGCGAAGATTTGCTAGAAACTATCCGAGATAATAATCGTGTCTCCCTTGGTCGTCTCCAAGCTAGCGCCGCCCTGAATGGAGGATTATTATTATGGCAAGGTAAACCCTTACCACCCACCGCTACTGAAGGTTTACGATACACACCTAACCCCGTAGTTCCCTACCTCCGAGCATTTGGTGGTTTGACTGGTACTACCAGTTATTACACGAACGGAGATAACCAAAGCACATTGATTGGCACAATTGGTTTAGAAGGACAAATTGGTCATTTTTCCAGATCTTTTTTCGACTACACTAATTTTAATATTCGTTACTCCCAAGGTCTTGATAGTGGTGAGTCTCCCTTCTTATTTGACCGTGCTGTTGATACCAGAACCTTGACTGCGGGGATTACACAGCAAATTTATGGTCCATTCACTGTTGGTATTCAAGCATCAGTTAATTTAGATACTGGAGAAAACACCAGTACAGACTATTTTTTACAGTACAATCGTCGTACTTATGGTATTACCCTGCGTTACAATCCAGAACTCGAATTAGGTGGAATTAGCTTCCGCATTAGCGACTTTAACTGGACTGGTGGCACTAATCCATTTTCGGAAGTTAAACCTGTTGTCGGTGGTGTGTCAGAGTAGGCAGGGGATTGGTGATGAATCAGTTAACAGTTAACAGTTAACAGTTTAATTTGAAGTTACCCCAAAAAATAAATTTTGAAAACACTCAAAGTCATACCCAGCCTTATTTACAGCTAGTTATGCATTTATTACTACTGAGTACATTTTTATTGATAATGCCCAAAACAGCTTCCTGGTAAAGATTTTAAGAATTTATCTTGCATTCTCGATGTTGGGCATATTTTGTTTTCAGTATAAAACATATCTGACGAGCAAAACAAGACTTTACATGGGTACAGTAAGCCAGGTGTAAAAGTTTCTATCCATTGCCAGATAATAGTTTGAGAGGCGTTATCTATCTTTTGGTTTAGGGAACTTCAGTTTAATTTGATAACTGATAACTGATTCATCCCCAATCCCCTGCCTCTTCGTTCTATAGAGAATTTATATGACAAAAAATTGATATATAGATATTTATTAATGCAGTATAATTTTTTTGTTTGTAAAAAATAAAACTATATATTTTCTATTTACCTCATATACTTTAAATATCCGAATTTTGCTCTGATTGGCACAAAAATGCTAATAAAATGGGATTTATGAAGATTGAAATTACATGGATAATCAAGTAAAAATACTTAAATCCAAGCTTTGCAGCAATGTATATTAGTAACAATGGCTCCCAATCTAGCCATTAAGAACATGCAATAACATTTTTAAAGATCCTCTCAAAATAAGTTTCTTAAAAAGACTTTTTTTGTAAAAATTAATAGAGTTATCGCCCAATAATGGGCATGTAAATTGCGTTTAGGTAAAGCTGATGCTCTTCGGCAAAGTTCTCCGGAATCGCTACAGAATCCTTAAGAAGCTGGGAAGCGGCGGATTTGGTGATACCTTTCTTGCTGAAGATATGGATTTACCTGGCAATCCCCAATGCGTTGTTAAGCATCTCAAAACTCGCAACCCTAATCCAGAAATCTTGCAGATTGCCAAAAGGCTATTCAACCAAGAAGCAGAGATTCTGTATCGACTAGGCAAGCGTCATGACCAAATTCCGGAACTTTTAGCTCATTTTGAAGAAAATGAGGAATTTTATTTGGTACAGGAATTTGTAGATGGACACGATCTAACTACAGAGATTATTCCTGGTAAACAGCTCAGTGAAGCTCAAGTACTAAAACTCTTACAAGAACTACTAGAAGTTTTGGCGGTTGTCCATGAACATGGTGTGATCCACCGAGATATAAAATTGCAAAATATTATGCGTCGTCAAGACGGAAAAATCGTCTTGATCGATTTTGGCTCCGTTAAAGAAATTAAAAGTTTAGCAAGTAATACCGAAGGTGAGGTAAACTCTACTATTGTCATCGGCACACCTGGCTACATCCCAAACGAACAAGCCAATGGTAAACCAAGGCTGTGTAGCGATGTTTATGCAGTGGGAATGCTAGGAATTCAAGCTTTAACAGGTGTACAACCACGTAAGCTACCCACTGATCCTTTGGATGGAGAAGTGGTTTGGAGTCATTTGGTTAATACTAGCAATGAGTTGGCAAATATTTTAACCAGAATGGTGCGTTGTAACTTCAAAGAGCGATATCAAACAGCAGCAGAAGCCTTGCAAGCACTCCAAGCATCATTGTCGCCACCATCAACAATACAGCAAATACCCCCAGCTAAAGTCAAAACATCATCTAGTTCATCTAATTCATCTAGTTCATCGTCCCGTAAACCCCAGACTCAAGGAATTAGAACTTTGGGGTTATTTAGTTTGATTGGGGTTGGGTTTAGTTTAGTGATTATTGGGGAGCGTTTTTTACCATTTTATTTGCAGGAAAATCAACCAACCAAAACCACCAGTCCAGCAGTAGAAACGATCAAAAACAAGTCAAAACCTTCACCATCAACACCAGCGAATAAACGCAGCAAAAATTTCTTTACGACTCCACCGACAATTTCACCATCAATATTCACACCGCAGCGTGAATCAAATCAGCCTGCGATCGCACCAACTCCATCTCCATCCCCAACCAAAAACAAAACAAAATCATCTCCACCTGTTGTTAAGGAAGAAATTAAACTATACACACCACCTCCAACACCTGAAAGCGAATCACAACCATTTCCAACTCCAACTCCAACTCCAACCAAAGAGGAAATTCAACCATCTACACCTCCACCTCCAACTGAAAGCGAGTCCCAAACACCCCCCCCACCAACGGAAGAGGAAATTCAACCATCTACTACACCTCCAACACCTGAAAGTGAATCACAGCCAACTTCAACTCCAACTCCAACTGTAACGGAGGGGGAAATTCAACCATCTACTAAGCCTCCAACACCCGAAAGTGAATCACAGCCATCCCCATCTCCAATCGAGAGTAATCCACAACCTACTAAATCCAGCACTGAAGAATCAAATCAACAAATGATGGTTGTACCTGCTACACCCGAAACTCAAGAGCCAAATCAGCAGATGACAATTGTACCTACAATACCTGAAACTGAGGAACCAAATCAGCAAAAGACGATTGTACCTGCTACACCCGAAACTGAAGAATCAAATCAACAAATGATGGTTGTACCTGCTACACCCGAAACTCAAGAGCCAAATCAGCAGATGACGATTGTACCTGCTACACCCGAAACTCAAGAGCCAAACCAGCAAAAAACAATTGTACCTGCTACACCTGAAACTCAAGAGCCAAACCAGCAAAAAACAATTGTACCTACTACACCTGAAACTCAAGAGCCAAACCAGCAAAAAACAATTGTACCTGCGACATCTGTAACTGAAGAGCCAAATCCAGAAAAAACGATTTTACCTACTACACCTGTAGCAGGGGGGTGAAATACAATACGATACGATAAATAATCTATAGGATTTGAACAATTAGCCCGTTAATCGCTGTTTACCTATGAAACCAGATGAGATTGAAGCAGTATTGCAAACAGCCTTTAATCGCTGTGAAACAGCTAACTGCCCTCTCACTGACATGCAAAAACAAATATTACTGCAAGTAGTAGAGCAAATTCAAGGCAACTGTGATCTAGAATTATCAGATCAACCTAACCCATTAGATGAGTTGACACCGCAAGAGTTACAAAGTTTTTTGCGGTATATTAAAGCACAAGAGAAACAAGACTTTTCATGGAAAGCTCAGTTATTAAATGACTGGCTACGTGAAAATAACTCTGGAGAGGTACAATTTATTCGCGATCGCTACGGTTTACAATGGCTCAACCGCATTCAGCCTTATCATTTTAATCAATATTCTTCTGAAGATATATTAAACCTAAAAGTGGGCGATCGCATTGAAGTCTGCAATGCACTGTGGGAATGGGTACAAGATAATGGCCCTTGTCCACGGGAATGGTTCCCTTGCCTTGTCATTCAAGTTGATGAAATTCAAAATGGCAATGGATCTTGTATTAATTGCATTGTTCGCTTTAATAACGGTGCTGAGTATGAAATTCAGGGTATTTACGAGTGGAATCGCTATAATTGGCGCTGGGTAATGAGTGGCGATCGCTAATTGATCAATCCAAAATCCAAAATCCTGTTAGAGGATGACTGGTTTGGAAGTTATCTTGAACCCATAATGTTTAATAATGAAGGGTGTAAATATTGAGATTTATTAAGTTAACATTATGAAGTCTTGGCGAGTATTAGCTGCCTTTATCGTAGCGATCGTGCTGCTGTTGTTTCCCCTGTCAGCAGAAGCAGCAAAATTTTCTAGCAGCCGTTTTGCAGGCTATAAACCAATGAGTAATGCAGATTTTTCTGGTCAAACTTTAATTGGTGAGGAGTTTGCCAAGGTAAAGTTGGATCAGGCTAATTTTAGCAATGCTGATTTACGTGGTGTTGTTTTTAATAGTGCATACTTAGAAAAAGCAAATTTGCATAGCGCTGATTTTACCAATGGTATTGCTTATCTAGCTGATTTCCGGAATGCTGATTTAAGTGATGCAGTTTTTACAGATGCAATGTTGCTCTATTCCACTTTTGATAATGTTGACATTACAGGTACTGATTTCACCAATGCGGTTTTAGATGGCCCTGAGTTGAAAAAACTTTGTGCTAAAGCAAGTGGTGTAAATTCTAAAACTGGTGTGTCTACCAAAGAGTCTTTAGAGTGTAAGTAATAGTTATTGGTTAGTGGTTGTTGGAACAATACGGTTCGGATAAGACAAATCAATTGACATTTAAACCCTGTAGAGACGTTGCAGTGCAACGTCTCTACATACCTAAAATTATGACGAAAAATTCTTAGTTTAATTTGTTTAAATCGTCTTCAGACGACTTGTGCTATTAGCTAAAAAAATAAACCCAAGCGCGGTATATTGAAAAAATTGGGATGCTCCTAAATGTTGATGATTGATTGTTAGTTGTTGGAACAATCAGCATCAACAATTAATCCACTCACAACTTTAATCTCATCATTAATTCAGTGTATCCACTTATCTTATTACAAGAATTAGTTAACTACTGCTGAGTTTCAGTAAAATTTCTCATACTTGTCATGTCATAAATATGTTAAACCAGTCTTACTAGTATTTACATATTTTGGCAATATGATTTTGTCCAGTTTTTACAATTATTTATTTTGTGTTTCATATTAAATAAGCAAGTTTTAATAACTATATTTTTTTGCTTATACAAGAATATAGTAAATTTATACTTTATTTTTAAGTTGATTAATACCTGGGAAAGCACTTATTTTATGTTGCAAAATCAAGTGAATCACAAAACAATACAAAAAACAGAACCAGATGCTTACATTGGCAAGTTTCTCAACAATCGTTATCTCCTCAGAGATATAATTGGCAAAGGTGGGATGGGTAGAGTCTACCTAGCAGAAGATATTGCAAAAGGTGGTATGCCAGTTGCAGTTAAGATTTTGTCAATGAATTTGGCTAATCAGCAATTGTCTCAACGCTTTGCCAAAGAAATTTTCATTGGCGCTCAACTAGGACGAAAAAGTAAACACATAGCTAGAGTATTTAGTTATGGTGTGACTGAAGATAAAATTCCCTACTATGTTATGGAGTATCTACAAGGAAAAAATCTCAAACAAATTCTCAAAAATGAGTCTTTCAAACTCTCAAAATTTTTAGAAATTTGTTATCAAATCTGTTTAGGTTTACAATGCGCTCATCAAGGTGTAAGTATTAAAGGGGAGATTTGTCCAGTTATTCATCGAGATATTAAACCAGAAAATATATTTATTATTGAAAATAATGTAAAAATTTTAGATTTTGGAATTGCTAAATTTTTAACTGATCGTTCTGGTATGGCACTAGCTGAATCTTTTATTGGTAGTTTACCTTATTGTTCTCCAGAACATATGGAAGGATGCAAACTCTTAGATGTGCGTTCTGATATCTACAGCTTAGGAGTGTTAATGTTTGAAATGCTAACAGGCAAACATCCATTCCAAATAAAAAGTAATTCTTTTGGTGAATGGTATCAAGCTCATCGCTTTGAAATACCACCTCTATTTGAAGAGGTGGCACCTCAGAAGAATATACCCAAGGAACTCAAAAAATTAGTAATGAGTTGCTTGGCGAAAGAAGTAGGCGATCGCCCCGCAAATGTTAACCAAATATTATTAAACTTAGAACAGTTACAGCGTCAATCTAATAATTTTATTGTTGACACCAAAAAAAATATTCAAACTCAGGAATTAGTACAATTAGTACCCGTAACTTCATTATCCGAAAAAATTTGTTTACAGAAGACTTGGCCGAAAAATAAACCAATAGCTTCAATTTGTTTTCCACATTTACTACTCACACAATATGGAAATGTACCTACTTTTTGGGCAATGTTATCTCAAAAAGAAATAAATAAATTTTTAGACAAAAATAATTCTACAGAATTTGTTTTAAAAAAAAATTTATATCCAATGGTATTATGGATAACAGTTTTATCTGATGTTCAAGTTCAATTAACAAGATGGTTATCTTGTTTTTTAGATTTAAAAGATATTAAAGGACAAAAAATAGTACAAAATTTAGCGAATACTGGCTACTATCATTTACTTTTCTTTGCATTGGAAGATCCTAAAGTGTGCGTTAACGTGATTACTCTAACTCTCACAGCAAGCCAGCGTCAGCAACTAAAAGATTGGTTAGAGCATAGCCAAAATTTCAATACTCTGATTTCGCCTAGAGAAAGCAAAACTATTTTGAAAACAGAATATGAAAAAATTAAACCACAAATTCTACATAAGCTACTAAAAAAGCTCAAGCAAGAACAATCTATTGTTATATATTGGCTATTTAAGTTATTTGGTAAATATTTCAATCTATTTAGTTGTTTTGTAAAATCTTTATAAACTGCCAAGAATTTTAATTCTTGGCTTATAGCTTAAGTCGTCTGAAGACCACTTCAAAATCTTTTAGTCCACTTGAAGTGGAGTTTTGCTGTTAGCCCTGAAATTTATTTCTCGGCGGGTTATGGCTTTTAAAACAACTTATAAATTAAAACTAATAGTTACCATAGTATTTTAATACTTGACATTTTTTGTATTATCTGATATTTGCCTGTAAAAGTACGCAAATAAAAAATTGAGGTAATATCTCGTATCATAGATTTAACTCAATAATAACTATTTAATAAAAACATATAAGAATTTTTTACAGTAACTATCGCTGAATTGTCTAGGTAAATAATTCCATTTTGAGAGCTATTAAGGATAATCTATATTTTAACAAGATTAAACAAATATAAATTTGTTTGAACTCCCATAGCAACGTTGTCTGGAAGTAACGGTTGTGTTTTTACAACCGCCATTTGGTTTTGCTGTAAATTTAGAGGTGAGTTAATGACTCAGTTCCTACTTGAAACGGTTTGGTTAATACCTTTATATGCCTTAATAGGTGGGCTTTTGGCTGTGCCTTGGTCGCCGGGAATTATTAGGCGTACAGGGCCAAGACCAGCAGGTTATGTCAATTTGATCATGACATTTTTAGCGTTTATTCACGCTGTTTTAGCATTTCCTGCAACTTGGAACCAGCCAGCTTATCAAGTATTTATACCTTGGTTGAATACTGCGGGTTTAAACCTGTCCATTGATTTAGAAATATCCTCAATCAGTGTGGGCGCAATGATTGTAGTTTCTGGCTTAAATTTGCTAGCACAGATTTATGCCATTGGCTACATGGAAATGGACTGGGGTTGGGGACGTTTCTATTCTTTGTTGGGAATGTTTGAAGCGGGACTATGCGCCCTTGCCTTGTGTAACAATTTATTCTTTAGCTATGTAATTTTGGAAGTCCTGACTCTAGGAACCTACTTGTTAGTTGGGTTGTGGTTTAGCCAACCTTTAGTAGTCACTGGTGCGAGAGATGCATTCTTAACTAAACGGGTAGGCGACTTATTCTTGTTAATGGGAGTACTGGGAATCTGGCCTCTCACAGGAACTTGGAATTATACAGAATTAGCCGAGTGGGCAGCGACTGCTAATGTTGATCCAATACTAATTGCATTAGTCGGTTTAGCACTAATTGCTGGGCCAATGGGTAAGTGCGCCCAATTTCCTTTGCATCTGTGGTTGGATGAGGCAATGGAAGGGCCTGTTCCCAGTACAATTTTGCGTAACTCGGTGGTGGTTGCTAGTGGTGCATGGGTGCTAATTAAACTACAACCTGTTTTTAGTTTGTCGCCGATAGTTTCTATGGCGATGGTTGGTATCGGTGCAATCACAGCAGTAGGTGCTTCTTTGATTGCGATCGCTCAAATTGATATTAAACGCTGTTTGTCTTATTCTGTTAGTGCCTACTTGGGTTTGGTATTTATCGCCGTAGGTACAGAGCAAGATGAAGCTGCGCTGTTGCTAGTACTTACCCACGCTTTGAGTGCAGCTTTGCTAGTAATGAGTACAGGGGCTGTGATCTGGAACAGTATTACTCAAAATGTTACCCAATTAGGTGGACTATGGTCACGTCGTCCAATATCTGGATTAGCCTATGTAGTAGGTATTTTAGGGCTAATTGGTTTTCCGCCCTTGGGTAGCTTTTGGGCATTATTAAAATTAGCAGATGGACTGTGGACAACAAAACCTTGGCTAATTGGAATAGTAATAGCAGTTAATGCTTTGACTGCTTTTAGTTTAACTAGAGAATTCTGTCTGATTTTTGGTGGTAAGTCTAAGCAAATGAGTGAGCGATCGCCCGAAGTTAGTTGGCAAATGGCGCTACCAATGATGATTTTGCTGGGCTTTACTTTGCATCTTCCTTTAATTTTGCAGAGTTTATCACTCTTACCAAGTTGGGCTGACCTAAATAAAGATGTTGCACTACTTTTAATTTGGTCAAGTATTTTTGGTTGCAGTATTAGTGCTGTAATTTATTTGGGCAATGTACCAAAACCAATTCGCCTACCTTGGAAAGGTTTACAAGATTTAATTGCTTACGATTTTTACACTCCCAAACTCTATCGAATGAGCATTGTTTTGAGTGTTGATCTCCTTTCTAAACTCGCCGACATTGTTGATCGTTTTGTAGTTGATGGCATTGTTAACATGGTTGGTTTAGCTTCTATTGGTGGTGGTGAAAGTCTCAAATATAGTACCTCTGGACAAACCCAATTTTATGCCTTCACTGTTCTTTTAGGAGTCGGTGTTTTAGGAATATTCGTCACCTGGCCCTACTGGGGAAATCAGTTTTTAGACATGATGTTTTAAAGATGCATATTCTATAATCCTAATACAGCAAGGATTCGAGAGATTATACCAAATGTGCATCTTCCCTTTGTTGTCATCTGCAATGCCCCTATTGATCGGCTGCGATATTGTACCAAGAAAACTTGATTTTTCTTAAGCACTCAGTATAAAAGCAAAATCCTTAATATAATGAGCAAACTTCATAAAATTAAGGTAGCTTTATTACCTATCTTTTTTAAGTATCCTTGATTTATACTGCTATATAGCAATTATCAAGCTATTATTTTGGTATTGGAGGAGCATCTTAATGAGCGGAATTGTTTCGAGAAGAAATCTACTAAAGCTAGGTGCGGGAGCAGTAGGTACAGGAGTATTAACAGCCGGAGTTGGCTCTCAATTAATTTCTCCACCAAAAGCAATTGCTCAAAATAACATATCTCCTGATCAAGCATTAAAACAACTCCTAGAAGGTAATAAACGGTTTGGTGAAAGAAAACGGAAAAATCCCCATCAAAGTTATACACGTATAGCAGAAGTTGCCAAAGGTCAAAAACCGTTTGCTTCTATTCTTGGTTGTGCAGATTCCCGTGTTCCAGCAGAGATTATTTTTGATCAAGGATTTGGAGATTTATTTGTCTGTCGTGTAGCTGGTAATGTTGCCACACCAGAAGAAATTGGCAGCTTAGAATTTGGCAGTTTAGAATTAGGTGCAAAAGTAATTATGGTCTTGGGTCATGAAAGATGTGGTGCGGTAACTGCCGCAATCAAAGGTGGTGAAGTTCCTGGTCAAATTGGTAGTTTAGTAGCTGCTATCCAACCAAGTGTCGAACAATCAAAAAAACAGCCTGGAGATAAATTAGAGAATGCTTGTAAAGCCAATGTTATGGCACAAATAGAAAATTTGAAAAAATCGACAGTTCTTGCTCAATTAATTCAAGAAAATAAGCTGAAAATTGTTGGTGGGTACTATGATTTAGATACTGGCAAAGTCACTATGGTAAGTTAGCAAGTTTACGAGCGATCTGACAACCTAAGTTTGAAGAGTTTGTAGTGAGCGCTAAAGCGCTCACTACAAACTCTGGATTTAACTCATAGATCAAGAAGCTTTTACCTGCCGGAAATTATTGATTTACATCAAAGTTTGAAAACACCTATTTACTATCCCAACTTATGCTGAGTGTTTTAATTTGGCTTCCGATTTTTGCGGCTGCGATCATTGCCTTATTACCTAGAAGTATTTCTGCTAATCGTGTGCGTTTAGGAGCATTATTTGCTTCTGGAATAGTACTGTTGTGGAATCTTTTTCTCTTACTCAAATTTGATATTAACAATCCAGGAATGCAGTTACAAGAGTATATTCCCTGGATTGAAACTCTTGGTTTAAGCTATCAGATTGGAGTAGATGGACTTTCAATTTTACTGCTGGTTTTAAATAGTTTACTCACTTGGATTGCAATTTACAGCAGTAACCAGCAAACAGAACGTCCCCGACTTTTTTACTCTCTGATTTTGTTAGTGAGTGGTGGAGTCGCAGGTGCATTTTTAGCAGATAATTTACTGCTATTTTTCCTATTCTACGAATTAGAATTAATACCCTTTTATCTACTAATTAGCATTTGGGGTGGGCAAAGAAGAGCATATGCTGGGATTAAGTTTCTGATTTATACAGCTGTTTCCGGTGCATTAATTCTGGCTTCCTTCTTAGGTATTGTCTGGCTGACTGGTTCCACTAGCTTTAATTACGATGCTATTTCTACTCAGACTTTATCTGCAACAATGCAAATTGTCCTTTTGGCCGGAATCATACTCGGTTTTGGGATCAAAATCCCCTTGATTCCCTTCCATACTTGGCTACCAGATGCTTATGTTGAAGCTTCCGCACCGATCGCAATTCTGCTTGGTGGTGTGTTGGCAAAATTAGGAACCTACGGAATATTGCGGTTTGGGATGGCGTTATTTCCCGATGCTTGGAGTACGATCGCACCAACTTTAGCACTTTGGGGTGCAGTCAGTGCCATGTATGGGGCAGTAACTGCGATCGCTCAAAAAGACATCAAACGCATGGTAGCATACAGTTCCATCGGTCACATGGGTTACATTCTCCTAGCTGCTGCTGCTAGTACACCCCTCGCCCTGGTTGGTGGTGTTGCCCAAATGGTTAGCCACGGTATAATTCTCGCTATTCTCTTCCACTTAATCGGAGTTGTAGAAGCCAAGGTGGGAACCCGCGAGTTAGATCAACTCAATGGTTTAATGAGTCCCGTACGCGGTTTACCTCTGATCAGCGCCTTACTAGTTTTAGGCGGTATGGCTAGTGCTGGTATTCCTGGAATGACAGGATTCATTGCTGAATTTATCGTTTTCCAAGGCAGTTTCTCTGTCTTCCCCATCTCTACCCTATTATGTGTAGTTGCCACAGGTTTAACAGCCGTTTACTTTGTCATCCTCCTCAACCGTACCTGTTTTGGTAAACTCGACAACAACCTCGCCTATTATCCACAAGTCCAGTGGCACGAGAAAATGCCAGCCTTGATTCTATCAGCTTTGATCTTATTCTTAGGAGTACAACCCACTTGGTTAGTGCGTTGGGCTGAACCAACTACGACAGCTATGGTTGCAGCGATTCCGCCTATCGAAAAAGCCGCCACCCCACAAATAGCCCTTAAATAAACGCTAGTAGTTAGTGGTTAATCAATTCACAATCTCGAAAGTTCTTGTTTAAACCTCGAAAGTTCTTGTTTGAACCCCGAAAGTTCTGGTTTGAACCTCGAAAGTTCTTGTTTGAACCTCGAAAGTTCTTGTTTAAAACCCGAAAGTTCTTGTTTGAAACCCGAAAGTTCTTGTTTAAAACCCGAAAGTTCTTGTTTGAAACCCACTCCCCACACTCCCCACACTCCCCATATCTCCAATCCCCAATCCATAACAAAAGGAATTAAAAAATGGTACAAACTCCAGATAAAACAGCGACTAAATTACCGCCTTCTAATCATGAATTTGCAGAAGTAATTCATCGTTTAGAAGCTGGCGGTTCAATGTTACCAGATACGCCAGAAAATCTCATGCAAATTATCGGCATTTATAAAGCTTATGCAGTGCCGATGGATTTCTACTGGCGTGATCTACTTTATATTGCTGAACAGGTATTTTTAGATCCGCTTCCCTTTTTTAAATACTTTATTTCTCAGGAGTATTTAGAGCGCCATAATCATTATGCTGGTGATGATGCTGATTTGCGAATTTGGCGAGGTGAAGCAACAGCACATCCAGAACTTTTGGCATTTATGGAAAAGGGCGAAACCTTCAAAATGCCAAAATTACTTCATCATTTGTTTCATGATCGTGTAAATATGGAATTCGCCGAAGCTTGTATGCGCGCAATGCTTTGGCACCGTCAGATGTATGCGCCAGTAAATCAATTTGATGCTTATCTCGATAGTGAAGAATATAAAGTCAATGCCGATCGCGCAATTAAGGCATACTTCCAAGGTAATCCCTTAATGTTGGGACTCTATAAACTGTTTCCAGACATGTTTTTGGAACAGTGTCGCCAGATGTCTTATTATGCAAACCTGGGCTTGTTTTGGGAAGTTATGGCACCAGTTTTCTTTGAAATGTCGGATATCTACGATGAAGGCGGATTTAAAGGTGTCCCCGATGCGATGAATTTTTTGGTAAATGGAATTTTTGCGATCGCAGGTCGTCCCATTTACCATCATGTTTATATCAGGGGTGAATGTTACGAAATCATCCCTAAATCTAAGGGTTTTACCTGGCTTTATGAGGCAGCATTACCCTATGTAGAAGCTGTTTTCTATCGTACTGCCCCATTCCGAGGTACAAAATCTTACAATGCTCAAGCTAGACAAGTTCCTGAAAAACAAGAAGATTTCCACTATGGTATTTTGTATGCCGATGTATTTCCTGTAGGAACTGCGGGCATTCCACCCACACTTTTAATGCAAGATATGTTGCATTTTTTGCCCCAATATCTTCTAGATTATTATAAAAATTATTGTCGTGGTGAAGATGATATGTTGATTCAATTGGGAATTACTTTCCAACGATCAATGTACAATGTTACCTCTGCTGTCATTCAAGCTTTACGAACTGCACTTTTATATCCATTAGATGATCCTAATCCCAAACATTTACAAGCAAATCGAGAATTTTTTGAAGCACAATTAAATCGTTTTTGTCGCCCTGAATATAACATGCGTGATGCTGCCCGTCTGCGCCAAATTCAGGGACAGGATTATAGGTAGTCAGTTATCAGTTATCAGTTATCAAATTAAATTGGTAACAGTTAACTGTTAACTGATTTATGCCCAATGCCCGATCCCTGCTCCTGGCTCCCTCCTCCTTGCGGTACAAGACGAGTGTAGTAAAAGTGGTGCAATCTAAGAGTAGTGTAAAAATTTAGTAAATTATGGACGCTGCAAAACGCCTTGCTACTCTCAACCGCATTCGTAAACTTAGCCGACTGATGGATACATCTATACGTATTCCTTTGATCGGCTTTCGCATCGGGCTAGACCCCATAATTGGTCTAGTTCCTGGTGCTGGCGATTTAATTAGTACAGCATTTTCGGCTTATATTATATATTTAGCTACTCGCTTTGGTATACCACGCCAAGACCTAACCAAAATGATTTTCAATGTTGGTTTAGAAGCAGTTGTTGGTACAGTGCCTTTAGTGGGTGATTTATTTGATGCTTTCTATAAATCCAATATTCGTAATTTGGCAATTTTAGAGCAACATTTAATGGTAGTTGAACCGGAACTTGAAGAACTTGAAGAACTTGAAGAATTGGTTTCAATTAATTCTTAAAATGCACATTTTATAATCCTGATATATAAAAAATCTTGATATGATGCTAGAATAGCGAAGGCATAGCTATAATTTTGCTATCAATAAGTATAAATCTTTTTTGGAGAGGTGGCAGAGCGGTTGAATGCGGCGCACTCGAAATGCGTTTTAGGGGAACCTAACGGGGGTTCGAATCCCCCCCTCTCCGTTTTACTTGTATAGTAAGCATTCTAGGAGTTAGCTAATTTTGCTTAGTAGTTAAATTGATTGAAGTGGTTGCAATACGGTTGGTGTTAAGGATTTTTCGGCATTATTTAAAGAGACGTTCGTCAAGCCAAGCCAAGCTAGCACCAGTGATTTCTGCAAGCATACTGACCAGACGATAGACAGCTATTGCACTGATGACTACCGCAGTAGGAAAATAGTTTTGTAAAAGCGCGATCGCAGTTGCTTCAAACACACCTAATCCACCAGGCGCACCCGGAACAACAAGCCCAAGTAACCAAGCAAAACTAAAAGCTGTGAATAATAAGGGAATTTGACTTAAATTTAAAGAACTCAAAGCATAAAAAGTTAAAATAAATCCGATACCGCGCAATCCCAAAAATCCTATCTCTCCCAATAAAGGTAACAGAGGGTAGTTTTCCATAGTAAAACTAACATCTGAAGGTGAAGTATTTGTGGGATCAGACTTTTTTGCCTTCAAGCGATGCATCAAGCGAATTAATAGGTTTAAAAACCGGGGATGAAGCACACACAGCACCACAACCAAACCTAGTATTTGCCCTATATGTATAGTTAAATTAGTATTTGTTTGAACAAATAAACTGCTTGATAAGACAACAATTAAAGCTGCTGCTGCCATAAGTAAAGGTTCTAGTAACACACTTAGAGTAGCTACAGCAGTAGAAATATTGGCATTTTTTGCTGCCATAATTCGTCCATAATAATGCCAAACATTACCCGGCAAATACTTAGCAAGGTTGGTTTGCAGATAAACTTGGATAAACTGCACAGATGATACGGGTTGATTTAAATGTTTGAGAATCCAAGTCCAAATCCAGCCAGCCCAAGTATGTCCTAATAAAGTTACACCAGTTGCGATCGCGATAATTGCCCATCCTACTGCATCAATGCGAATAGCAGTAATTCCTTGCCAGTTATCTTTTAAGGCTGTCGCCAAAAAAAACAGCGTTCCACCCAAAATCAACCAGCGTAAAAATTTTTTAATCATTGCAGAGATTTAACTGTTCGGCTAGCCTTTGGTTAAACACCTCAAATCATACATTAGAGGCAGAGTATTTGGGTAACAATTATTTAAATTCCTGCAAATAATTAAACCTAATATCTTATCTCTGTGTTGATTAAATTTTTCCTCCCATATGATTTCTTCTACTTATATCCATCTTAAGTTAGATAAAAATAACACTAAATTAATAACAAGAATGTGACTTACGCTAGAGGAAAAGTCTCCTTTCAAATACGTATTCTAAGAAATTGATTGTTGTCTTAAACAAAAATCAACTCCAGCAATAAAGCTAACTGAGTTTCATCATTACTCAGACCAAGTCATTATATTTGTTTGTTCTTGAAAGGAGGAATGGGTGAAAAGTTTAATTGCATTTGTAAAAAAACTAAGCTTGCGGCAAGTTTTAACTGTATTTTTTGCAGGATTATTGTTTTTAACTGGTACTATTTATACTAGTGGGTATGCTCAAGCAGCACAAATAAAGTCACAAATCTTGTTGGCTGATGCAGATCAACAATCTGAACTGCTTTACCCTGGCGCGGAAACTCCAGTAGGTCGAGCCTATAAAGAGGGAGAATTACCAATTAAATCTGAAAAAGATTTCCGTCCAAATTCTGGTAATCTAATTCAGAATGAACCAAGTGTAAATCAAAGAGCAAAAGATAGAATTGAAACTGTTAAAGAAGCAGTAGAAGAAGCTTCAGGATTTTTGAAAGACAAAGGAAATGAAGCTGCTAAAAGACCAGAATTGCAGTCTAATCCAGCAGTCAATAAATAAAGGTTGGTTCAAATCTCAAAAGATTGAGTTTTGCTGAATGTTTCATTAATTTAAACACAATAAGGAGTTCCGAATGAATAAAGTAATCTCTTGGGTCAAGAAAGTTAAGTTACATCAAATCTTCACTGTTTTTTTAGCAGGAGTTCTAGTATTCTTCACGCAAGCTTGTTCTCCTTCCACAGCTGCTCAACCAACACAATCTCCAAAGGGCAATTCTGAAGTATATGTTCCCAAGGGTGATGATGTGATCAATCCCTACGAAGGTGGGATGAATAACTTTAGTGATAGAGATCCAAGAGCAAAAAGTGATGCAAAAGCTAGAGGCGAATACCTAAAAGAAAATGCTGCTCAAAACCAAGCAGAAAAATCTACCAATAACCCCCTCGAAGCTATTCGTCGTGTAGGTTCGGATACAGGTAACTTGGGTAAAAATGTTCAGCAAAAAGCTGAAGATGTAGGAAACAAAACTCAAAATAATGCTGAAGATTTTGCCAGATCAACCAAGCAGGGACTTAAAAATATCAAAGACAACGCTCAGGATGCTGGTGATTACACCAAAGATGTCACTAAAAAAACAGTTAGAGACACTCTCTCAGACTAGATTGCCTAAGTTGAAGTAGATTAAAATATTCCTCACCCTTTTAGGGTGAGATTATATCAATAAAGCCTGCCTACGCAGGCTTATTTAATGAATGACCAAACTCTAGAAACTTTACAAATTATGCGAGCCTTACTCCTGCAAAACTTGAAGTTCTCAATTCCAACAGCCCTAGCATTTACGCTTCTTGGCTATCTTATTAGTCTACCAATGAGTTTTTTGGTTAACTCAGATGCGGCAAGGTGGAAATTCCATCTCAATCATTCAGTTAGCATTGAGACGGATAAACTTCGCGAACTAGAAAGATTTCAGGCTATGGTAGCTCTTGGAGGTACAGTTATAGGAATTGTAGTAGCCCAGACAACTTTCGTTGTACACGCATTTGCAGTAGCTAATCGCCGAGCTAAGAGCTAACAATTTGTAAATGCCAATTTTGTAGTGCTAGTCTTTGAATTTCTCGCCAAGGAATATTATGTTTCCGGGCTAATTCTGCACAATCTTCATATTCTGGTTGAACATTATTTATAACTCTATTATTTGCATTTCCTGTCCATGCTACTTTAACTCGTACTACACCATATTCTGTTTCTACTTGTTGAAAATCTCGCTGCAAAATAGCACGTTGTTGCTGAAAACGACGAATACCTAAAGTTGTGGTTTCACGAAATAAAATAGTTTCACAACTGAGTAGATTTTCTGGGGGACAAATTACTGTCAGCAAGATACCTGGGCGGGATTTTTTCATCCCTATAGATTGAGTAAAAACATCGACTGCACCTGCTGCAAATAAAGCCTCAAACAAATAACCGATCGCTTGAGGATTTAAATCATCTATTTGGGTTTCTAATACTGAGATGGTTTCTAAAGTTGGACTAGTATTGGCAACAGATGAGCGATCGCTAATTCCGACATCTGTAGCTTCCCCCAACCATAGGCGTAATATATTGGGAATTGATAAGTTAAGATTACCTGCTCCCAATCCAACTTGTCTAATACTCATTGGAGGTGGTGAACCGAATTCTTTCGCAAGTGTAGTGGCGATCGCAGCACCTGTAGGTGTCACCAGTTCCCGTTCAATCCCGTTACTATAAACCGGACAGCCCCGCATTTCCCATAACTTTAACACTGCTGGTACTGGTACTGCCATTTGTCCGTGAGCAGCATGTACTGTTCCCCCGCCA
The DNA here is from genome assembly GCF_059505505.1 of Pelatocladus sp. Lineage (NCBI taxonomy): Bacteria > Bacillati > Cyanobacteriota > Cyanophyceae > Nostocales > Hapalosiphonaceae > Pelatocladus > Pelatocladus sp. The sequence continues at coordinate 73,643 of NZ_JCACKS010000240.1, forward strand.
GTCGGAAATGCTGAACAGTAAAGCAAGGGTAATCCTGTTTCGTCACTCTCAACGCCCAACCAATCTAATCCTAAGCAAGTACCCACAATATCTACAATCGCATCAACTGCACCGACTTCGTGAAAGTGAACTTTTTGAGGAGTTATACCATGCACTGCACCTTCAGCAACTGCTAACTGTCGAAATACCGTTAAACTCCAAGTTTCAACTCTTGCAGGTAAGCCAGCGTTGAGAATGATTTGTTCTATTTCTGGTAAATGACGGTGATGGTGGTGATCATGATGATCATCATGGTCAGATAATAAATCAACATGAACTTTCGTCGCTTGTTGACCATGACGCTGAACAAGTTCGGTCCACAATTTATATTCCTGTACAATACCTAAATGATTAAGTTTGTCTATGAGGTATTCCAAGGGAACACCCAGGCTTACCAATGCTCCGAGACACATATCACCGGAAATTCCCGATGGACATTGAAGATAAGCAAGTTTAGTCATATATCTATTTTGTTAGTAGTCAGTTGTTAGTAGTTAGTTATTTGTTATTCGTTCATCTTTTACCACTATCCACTATCCACTAACCACTATCTATCACCCCAATCTATGGCAAAAATTTTCTTAGTTCATCCTGATAATCCCCAGATCCGCCGAATAGAGGAGATAAAGACAACACTGTCGGATGGTGCAGTGATGCTTTATCCTACTGATACAGTTTATGCGATCGGTTGTGATTTAAATGCTAAGTCGGCGGTGGAACGAGTGCGGAAAATCAAACAGCTAGCAAACGGTAAACCATTGACATTTTTATCTCCATCACTTTCCAATGTAGCGACTTATGCAAATGTCAGCGACACTGCCTACCGAATTATGAAGCACCTAATTCCGGGGCCATATACGTTTTTGCTACCTGCCACAAAATTAGTTCCACGTCTGGTGCAAAATCCGAAACGCAAGACTACTGGAATTAGAGTGCCAAATCATAAGGTGTGCCTAGAACTGCTGTCAGCCTTAGGAAATCCGATCATTTCGACTTCAGCACATTTACCACCAGATGAGACAAATAATGGGACTTTGGGAGTGGAAGAAGAACAAATTTTATCACGAGTAGAATTATTTGACCGTTTGGAAGGATTGGTCGATGTCATTGTAGACACTGGTGAGGAACCAAACTATCAAGTGTCTACAATTTTGGATTTAACGGGAGAGGAACCAATGATGATCAGGCAAGGTTTAGGTTGGGAAAGAGCTACAGCATGGGTATAGTAAATTAACTTCACTGGGTATGAATTTAATTTCGGAAACTGTAAATAAAAAAACACCACTTTCATGATTGTCATACAGACAAAGCAAACCGCTCTTAGGAGCATTACAGGGATAAATCTTTGCAGATTAAGGGTTTTGGCTATTTTGGGGTGGTCAAGCAAATTCATGCATTAGCCATTGTTAAGTTGCTTATAGAAAAACCGACACATTGCCTTACCTGGAACTTGCGGATGTTTCTTACATTCTTAAATGTAAGCAGCGCTTGCGGTGATTATTAAGCAATGAAAGCTTAATTACTGTGGCGTCTGTTGCCATGTCGTTACGGTGCAGTACCACTCCCAACAAAGATCATGAAAGCTAATTCTGCTAATCTACCAAACGTTACACCAATTTCTCATAGCTACAGTGATGCTTTAATCCAATTTTTATATAAAGAAATACAAGCACACTCTAAAGCAGCACCTGGTTGTATGCAAGCTGTAGCAATGCGTATAGCCAAAGAAGTAGAGCGTATATGTGATAAAAGTCATCGTATCCAAAAATCAGGGCAAGTCAAGACTTGGTTATTGACTCTAGGACGCCATCGTTTACAAAAATGCTTGCATTATTACAAATTGGGTTCCAAGCAGGGACGAGTAGAATTACATAGTTGCTTAGGTGCTATGGTATACCGTCATATTGGAATTGCCGGAACTGAGTTAGGATTTCAAGCTCGCTACAACTTAATTGAAGATTTCCTCCAAGCATTTTATATTGAAGCCATCAAAGCTTTTCGTCGGGAAAATGAATTACCCGAAGATTACACCCCCCACACTCTGCTACAACTAGCAGAATACATGGCTTTTACAGAACAATATGCTAAACGTCGCATTAATCTAGCTGGCGGTGCTAATCAGCAGTTGATTATCCTACGCGCTCAAACTTTTGCTCGGCGTCTACCCCAAGAAACCAATGTAGATTTTGAAATGGCAACAGAAGCTGCTAGGACTGAAGATGCAGAATCCTATCAGCGTAATTCGGCGGTGCAACAGTTGCGATCGCAAATGATTTCTCAACCAAGTTTTGATCTAGCTGAAGATAGCGAACGCGATCGCGTCATCTCAGAATTGACCAAATATTTTGAATCCCAAGGTCAATACGACTGTATAGATTATCTGACATTAAAACTTCAAGATTTATCAGCACCAGAAATTGACCAAATTCTTGGTTTAACAAGTCGCCAGCGAGATTATCTCCAACAACGTTTTAAATACCATGTGGAAAAATTTGCTCGTACCCATCACTGGCAATTAGTCCATCAATGGTTGGGTGTGGGTTTAGAACAAAAGCTAGGCTTGTCTTCTCAACAGTGGGAACAGTTTTTAAATGAACTTTCTGAGCAACAACGACAGATATTGCAACTTAAAGCTGCTAAACACACAGATCAAGCGATCGCCAAAAGCCTCAAATGTACTCCCAAGCAACTACAAAAGCGCTGGACTCAGTTGTTAGAACAAGCATGGGCTATCCGTAATGGAAATGCAGAACTTCAGACTGGTTGAGGGTTGGTTGTTTTTATTTCTTATTAGTTAATATTGACTAATGACTAATTTATCTAAGTTTATTTGTTGCAGATGCTTACTCTAAATAAATTACTTATATATTCTCTATTTTTTTCCATCAATGAGGGAAATACTGTAGGGAAGCACCACATTTATCATCTCTTAAATAGTGCAGTAAAAAGTAAATTTTGTTTTTAATTTTAGTAAAATTTAAATTGTATATTTAATATTTTCTCAAAGAATTTTAAACAAAAAGATCCCCGACTTCATAAAAGTTGTCGGGGATCTTGCTTTCTCAATTTTTACAACTTATTTTAGGATTGGTATCAGAACAAAAAAGGTTAAAGCTAGAAAAGTGCCATTTTTATTAGCAAACATGCTAAAATCCAGTTTTGTGCAAGTTTTTTAAAAAAACTCAAACTAACAATCCCATTACATTTTTGGTGTGGAAGTGTCAAAATATATATAAATCGCGCAGACCACAAAAAACCTACAGTCAAGACCAAGGCAGTTTAAAATCAAATGTTTGATGGATTTTGGGATAACGTCTTTCGCTACCAGCGCTACTTCATCACTACCCTGTTAGGCATTTTGTTGAACACGTTCGCACCATTAGCACCCTTGTTAAAACGTCCAGTAACATTAATTGCCCTTTTGGGCTTTTTGGCTGGTGGACTAGTATTTGTAACTCTGACTCTGCGCGCCATGCTAGGTTTGAGTACAATTTGAGTCCAAACTTACACAGAGGATGTATTCTCACAACTGGATCGGGTAAACTGACAAAAATAGAAAAATTTTTTTGACTACCCAGTCCCCAACAAATCTTGATACTGTTAACTTAGTATAACCTCTGTGAGGAGGCATGTTTTTTATGGCTACAAATCGCCGCGTTTCCCGCGTTGCTGAATTAATTAAACGGGAAGTTAGCCAAATGCTACTCAATGGCATAAAGGATGACCGTGTGGGTACGGGAATGGTAAGTGTTACCGATGTTGACGTTTCTGGCGATTTGCAACACGCTAAAGTCTATGTGTCAATTTATGGCACAGAAGAAGCAAAAGCAGAAACAATGGCTGGCTTGAAGTCAGCGACAGGTTACGTCCGTAGTGAACTTGGCTCACGGGTGCGCCTACGTCGTACGCCAGAGGTAGTGTTTATCGAAGATCATTCGATAGAACGCGGTACAAAAGTGCTGTCGTTATTGAATCAACTCGAACTTCAACGTAAGCCAGAAAATTTTGAAAATGATGCCGAAAATGGTACAGAAGATGGCGAATCTGCGAAATCTGTAACTTAAACAACAATTTATTCGCACAAATTAGCTATGCATTTTACAGACACGACCTATTCGTGTCTGTTTCAATATATTTAATAAGGTTTTAGTAGCGCTTTAACACGAGTTCAATAAATTTGCTTTAACCTTTGTGGTAAAACTCTTCTCGATAGGAGGAGAAGTTTAAGAGGTAAGCTGATGTGCATTTAAACTAGGATTTTTGAGAGCTATACTGCTTACTGTGTCGAGATTGCTCGCTCGATTTAAATGCTGAACAGCTTAATACCATTTCACGTTAATCACGATACACATAAATTTTGTAGAGACGCGATATATCGCGTCTCTACAGGGTCTGTATTTGTATCAGATTTTTTGTGAAATGGTATAAGAGGTTTTATCTTTGCCTCGTAACAGAAAGAGGAAGTGAGACAGAGTAAGTTGAACTCATGTTGCTTTAGCACCGCTAGAAAAGACTTTACATTTATTTACAATTAGACCTCTTGCAAAAATAATAAAGAACCCCTCCCAAACCCTCCCCGTATCGGGGGAAGTGAAGAGGGTTAATTCGGCTTTTGGGAGAGGTCTAGTATTTATCGAATCTTGAACTCTCCTGGATTTGAAAAACCAGAATTCTGTTGACCAAGCCCCTTTGGGATGGGTGTAAGGGTGTAGGGGTAATATATAGCCCCAAAGTTCACCCGTTCCAAGCCCCTTAATTCATTAATGGAAAATATAAAAAGTATTAACCTCGTACGTAGTATGAGGTTAATGGCGTCCTTGTTTCAAGCCCCTCAAGAAGATTGATGGGGTTTCCCCTATACCCCTACACCTTTCAAGGGTAGGTTTCTAGGTTAATGGTTGGATTTTGTTTTTTATTGATAGTTATTGAAAAATCCAACATTTAATAACTAGCAACTAACTGACAGCACAAACTTTCCCATGCATTAGAAAGTTCGTAATCATTTTTCTCAGCTATGAGAAGAATTTATAACATCAACCAAAGTTAACAATCAATGACAGAATGGTTTACGTTGCTTAATATTGGTGGATGAATAAATACAATGTTGTTGATTTAAACATGTAATTTCAGCAATTTTACTGTTAACTCAAGATGGGATAACTACTCAAATATGTGAATTCCAAACCACTACAACAGCTAGCTTAGAGGTATATCAACATCATATAAAATTTACGATCAAGATTGCTACAAATCTTTCTATGAGGAAATTTGTTTGATAGTAGTGTTAAACTTCAGCTATTGGTTAAAAGTTTATTTAAGAAATTATTAACAAACAAACCTCTATAAGCTTGAGTGGTGTATTGTAGCCCTTATAGCTTGCAGCACTTTATACATATAGTTCAACTAGATATTCCCTGATTGTTTTTTCATATAAAATGCCAGCGTATAGGACAGTCAATTACATAGATTCTTGAGTGTGTTAAGCATTAATTTGCCAAATATCTGGTTTTTGTTTATGGATACCAATATTTAATAACTGCCGTATTCAAAAGCAAGCAAACACTCACTCTAACAACAACTTGAATTATTTGATTTCAGGGAGTAAAAAGAAAATGTTATGACTATTTGACAAAATTAACATTTATTTACATAATTTTATGATGTGTAGCGTCAAAATGAAAATAGTTCCGTATACCAAATTACAAAATCCCAGTTATAGGCCTACTCATTGCTATGTTTGTTCCTAAAAGATTTTTGGGAACACTACTTACGTGTAAAATTTCTGAGTAAAGATCATGAGTGTTAATACGGTGCCCTCTATCAGCTACTACTCTTTAGACGTGATTCAAGACGAAGCGCGACAACTTGTGCAGAAGGGAGTGGTTAGCAGACAGCAACCAATATATACTCTCTGCCAATACATACCAGCTCGTGAGTGGGTGTGTATTGAATGTGAATTAGAAAAGTGCGACTTCCTCTTACGCGATCGCATCGGCGATCTGATTGGTCGGGAAGAATGGGAAAACGACTAATCAACAGAAAACGATTGATATTAGATTGGGAATATATCTATTTGGATGTGTGAATTTTCTCAAAAAAGATTCAACGCCCAATTTCAAGGTAGTCTCTGGTTGTGTGATTAGTCTTTCCCGATCTAGACTCTTGTAATGACTTATTTGTTGTCTATTCTTACTGTTTCTCGGATCAGCAATATACTACAGCAAACTGTACGCCATACTTTCAGGCGCAAATACGCAGAGGCTGAAATTGATTTAAGCAAGTTTATTGATTATGCCGGAGTAGTTTGATTTTGGCAACTACTCCGGTAATTTTTTGTTTTGGTTAGTGTTCTAACAACTAAGCAACTTCCTCTAAATACAAATTCACATCTTCTATAACACGGGTGAGTTCTGCTTCCGTAGTCAAGCGAATGTTGATGTCACGGATGGTGAGTAGAATTTTCGCAGCAAAGGGTGTAGGCCAAATATTGGGGTTACAGAAAATCTCTAAAAATACTTCTCCTGTATAACGATATTCCATTGGGCGTTGGGGACTGGCTTTTCCAGCGCCCGGAACAGCTTTAGTAGCAACCGCTTTAAGACTAATCATCAACTGTTCTAGCGCTGCTTTTAGTTCTTGTGCTGCTTGGGGTGAAAAGCTAAAACAGACAGAACCCTCAACCAAGTTAAGTGTCAGGTGATTTCCAGACATGAGCTATTTTTTAGATTTTTAGTACAGATACCATTTTCCTGGTACAGGTAACATCAATATCCGTTTGTTTGTCAATAGTAATGATTCGCAAAATCTTAAGATGTGTTGTTAGTTGTTGGTTGTTTGGCGATGGAATTGAAAATCACTATTTTCAAACACCCTCTTAAACAGAGGAAAAGACCAAGAAAACTAATGAAAAATCCTCTGACAAATGCTAATAAATATAGTTGCTTGAGTAATGGTATAGCCCAATTATAATCAGGTTTGTAGATGCTATTAATTAAAAAATATTTCAATAAAGTACGGTGATAAATTGGCGTTACAGCAAGATAGAATCTTTACTGCGTAAGAGTTTGATACATTTTGACGATGTATTTAGTTCTACACTTAGAACTCATAGAACATCATAGTTAAAATTCTCTATGTCTTTAGATAACCGTGCCATAGTTAGAAAGGTTTTAATCATCACTTTGTTCCTAAATATTTTTGTGATGTTATTAAAAGCAGTTGTTGGTAAATTAACAGGTTCTTTAAGTTTGTTAGCTGATGCCTTGCATAGCGTCACCGATAGCGCCAACAATATATTGGGATTGATTGCTAGCCAATTTTCCTCACCACAGCCCGATCGCGAACATCCCTATGGACACTTAAAATTTGAAGCAGTGGGTGCTTTGGGAATTTCAGCGTTTTTAGGTATAGCCTGTTTTGAAATTCTTCAAGGTGCTGTCGAACGCATTCTCAATGGTAGTGAACCCGTAAGCATATCAGCACCAGAATTGTGGTTATTACTGCTTGTATTAGGTGTGAATATTTTCGTTACCTTTTACGAACGCCACGTAGGTGTAAAAGTCGGTAGCCCGATTTTGATCGCCGATGCTAAACATACCATGAGTGATATTTGGGTTACAATTTCCGTGATTGGCGGTTTGATTGGTGTATGGTTGGGTTATCAGTGGTTAGATGTGGGGTTAGCTTTTCCTGTAGCTTTGTTGGTCTTTTGGAGTGGCTGGACAGTTTTAAAAGAAAATTTACCTTGGCTTGTGGATCAAATTGCGATCGCACCGGAACTGATTCATGCGATCGCCCTTTCTGTCCCTGGAGTGATCAACTGCCATGATATAGCCTCTCGCGGTGTTGTTGGTCGCCAAGCTTTTATTGAAATGCACTTAATAGTTGATGCTCAAGATGTTCAAACAGCGCATCGTATCACTGAAGAAGTAGAAAGACGACTCGAAGAACGCTTTCGCCCAGTACGGATTGTAATTCATGTCGAACCACCAGAATATCAATCAGAGCAGATTAGCTTCGGCTCTAACTCAAACTAGCAAATCATACTTGTGTTAGACCTGTTCTCTGACTCTAGATAGGGGCTGTATCTGTAAGATTCTTAGTATCTTAATAACATAGCAAAACGCACTGGCAGAACGTTTTACCGTTGTGGTTCTTTGCTACTTCTCCAAGGAGAGCGACGTCACAGAAGTAGACAGTGCTGATAATAAAGAGGTCTAGATAGTTGTGGAGTTTTTGTCGCTTCCTCCACTTTGTTACGACCAACGGGAAGGTTAAATTCTCCATACAGAACGGTCGAAGGTCGTGGATATCTAGTCTATTTAAAGGTCAATGAGCATTCGTGCTGATCTCGAACTTTTACTGTCGATATCGCCACGTGTGCTTATTTACCATTTTGAGAATGTATCGAGGAAAACGCGCTAACCAATGACATTTCAATGGCTAGGAATAACACTTATTATTTTGAGCTTTTGGGTGAATATGAATGTATCAGCGCAATCGTCTATTAAGCCAGATATTCCGGCTATAATTGAGCAAGCAAAAGCTGCTTGGGTTAATCTTGATGGCAATGCTTTAGCGAAATTGTTTACACCTGATGGTGAACTTATCGTACCTGGTTATAGGTGGCAGGGACAAGCACAAATTAGTAAAGCAGTTTCGTCAGTTGCTCAACAGTCGCAAGATATCAAAATTGATATTGAGCGGATAATTGTCTGTGGTGAACAAGCAGTTATTGAATGGCGTTACCAAGAAACCGAAAAAGCAACTCATCATCGAAAAACCACTGATGATGCGATCGTAGTAGATTTTCGAGATGGTCTGATTAGCCGTTGGCGAGAATATTTCGATACTCAAACACCATCATCTACTCAGTAACTAGCACATTTGCGACGGCTGCAACCAAATTATCTGGGTCTACGGGTTTAGCTATATGAATTTGAAAGCCAGCTTCTAGGGCGAGGATACGATCTTCACTGTCAGCATAGGCTGTTAATGCGATCGCTGGTACGTTTCCTCCTTTTTCTGCTTTCAACTCACGGATCTTACCAATTAGAGTATAGCCATCCTCATCTGGCATACCGATATCACAAATTAAGACATCTGGTAGTAACTGTGGTAACACTTCTAAAGCTTTTGCTGCTGACGCAACTGTAGTCACACTAGCTCCGTCTGCTTCCAATACGGTAGAAATATAAAAGCAGCTATCTTCATCGTCATCTACCACGAGGATTTTTAATTTAGCAAGAGGGAGAGAAGATGAGGTGACATCTCCTGTGACATTGGAAGAAAGAGAATTATCTCTCATTAGTTTAATCCCTCGTTTTTCCTCAGAATTTTTAGATATTCTTTGAGTAATTTTACTTTATTAGCGTCCTTTATCCATCTATCCAGGCATTCTTGACAAAATAGTCGATTGCTACGTGTAAATTCATCCTCACAATAGCTTATCTCAACCACATGTTAGAATTCTGGCGTTTTGCTATTCGTTACTGTGGCATTTTTATAGTTTCTAAATTACTAGAAGTTTCTCTTAATAAATTTTTAGGTTTATTAAATGATATTAATTAATATCATTTTTTGCATTTTATTAGTTTGTGAAAATGTTTAGAATAATAAAGACAAAATTTTACGTATCTCTAAAAATAGGTAACGGTATCACAAAAACAGAATCAAGATAAAAACCAAACTTAACTATATTTATATGTAAGTAAGCGAAAATCAACATCACTATGTTAATAAATATAAAATCGTTGAAACCCTTGCCAATGAAAAATGACGACCCTTACGAGTTAGCTTTATTTGTGCTGACCTACTTAGAATCATTGTATATTTAGTAGGACTTTCCAAAACGTGAAGATGAGCAAAAATGACATGGGATTTTCATTTCCAGTTGATTTAACAAACTGTGACAGAGAGCCAATTCATATTCCTAGTTGTATTCAAACACATGGGGTTATTTTAGCATTACAAGAGTCTGATTTAACTATTTTACAAGTCAGTGATAATACAATACATTTTTTTGGCTTACATCCTGAAGAATTGCTAAATCAACCATTAAGTATATTGCTGGAACCAGAACAAATCGGATTTTTGGTTGATTGTTTAAATCAGGAAGATATACAAATAGTTAATCCCATTGAGATTACTATAAATATTTCTCAGGTTAATAATACTTTTGATGCTATAGTTCATCGATTTAATGAAATAGTCATTATAGAATTAGAACCACATTATTATGAAAAAAATCATGTCTATTTTAGATTTTATTATTTGGTAAAATTGGCTGTCGGTAAACTACAGTCAGCAAAATTTGTTACTGAAGTTAGTCAGATAATAGCTCAGGAAGTCAGAAGAATTGCCGGATTTGATAGAGTGATGGTCTATAGGTTTGATGAGGATTGGAACGGTATAGTCATTGCAGAAGATAAGCAAGACTACCTATCTTCTTATTTAGGATTACATTATCCTGCTTCAGATATTCCCAAACAAGCCAGAGAACTCTACCAACAAAATTGGTTACGTATTATACCTAATGTTGATTATCAACCTATTGCCATTGTTCCTCCTCTTAATCCTTTAACAAATGAGCCTTTAGATTTAAGTAAATCGGTGTTACGTAGTGTCTCACCGATACATGTTGAATATATGCACAACATGGGTATTAAAGCATCAATGTCGATTTCACTTATTAAAAATAATAAACTTTGGGGACTCATAGCTTGTCATCACCAAACACCCAAATATATTCCTTATGAAATCCGCAATGCTTGTGAATTTTTAGGTCAAGTAACTTCTTTAGAATTAGCGACAAAAGAAGATAGCGAAGATTCAGAATCCAAAATTCAAGTTAAATCCAATCTGGCAAAATTAATCGAATATATGTCAGTGGATAAAAATTTTATTGATGGATTAATCAATAAACAACCGAATCTGCTTCACCTAGTTAATGCTCAAGGTGCGACAATTTGTTTTAATAATGAGTTATATTTAATTGGCAGTACTCCATCCAAACAAGATATTCAAGAATTATTAAATTGGATTAATAAAAATGTAAATGAAGACATTTTTTATACTAATTCACTTTCAAGATTTTATTCAGAAGCAGAAAAATATAAAAATATAGCCAGTGGTTTACTAGTTATTTCTATTTCTAAAACTCAGAATAAATATGTTCTATGGTTTCGCCCAGAGGTCATACAAACAGTTAATTGGGGTGGAAATCCTCATAAAGCTGTAGAAGTTACCCAAAATGGTAGTTTACGTCTATCTCCTCGGAAGTCCTTTGAATTATGGAAAGAAATAGTCAGGCTGACATGTCTACCTTGGAAATCTTATGAAATTAATGCCGCGCTAGAGTTACGAAGTGCCATTATTAGTATGGTAGTACGAAAGGCTGATGAATTAGCAAAGCTAAATATAGAATTAGAACGCAGTAATAAAGAGTTGGATGCTTTTGCCTATATTGCTTCCCATGATTTAAAAGAACCATTGCGCGGTATTCATAATTATTCAAATTTTTTAATTGAAGACTACGGTGAGATATTAGACGAGGAAGGCAAAAATAAACTCAGGACTCTGATTCGTTTGACTATCAGGATGGAGGATCTGATTGATTCATTATTACAGTTTTCCCGCTTAGGAAGGACTGATATGTCGATGCAACAGACTGATTTAAATGCTGTTGTACACCGAATTTTAGATTTATTAAGCGCTCGGATTGAAGAGACAGCAGTAAAAATTCGTATACCCAAACCATTGCCGATAGTATATTGCGATCGCGTTCAAATTGGCGAAGTTTTTAGTAACTTGATTACCAACGCCATTAAATATAACGATAAAGCCAACAGATGGGTGGAAATTGGTTATATCGAAAACTCTGAACCACTCAAATTCTACATCCGAGATAATGGTATTGGTATTCGGGAAAAACATTTAGAAATTATTTTCCGGATCTTCAAACGTTTACATGGCCCAAGCAAATATGGTGGTGGTACAGGTGCAGGACTAACCATTGCCAAAAAAATAGTAGAAAGACATGAGGGTCAAATCTGGGTAGAATCAACTTACGGTGAAGGTAGTACGTTTTATTTCACTTTACAAAAGCCAAATTAATTATGAATTCTCAATTATGAAGGATAAAGTATTAAATAATTAATTATTAGACCTCTTGCAAAAATATTTTTACCCCACCCTAACCCTAAGCGTAAACGGGGAGGGAACTAAATCTTCCCCCCGTTCACGGGGGGATTGAGGGGGGTTCATTCGACTTTTGCAAGAGGTCTATTGTATAACTTAGCGTTCATCCTGGCTTTAACCTTTATCCTACCTTCGGGAAGACACCCTTTGGGCGTCTACATCCTTCATAATTCTTATGATTGGCAATAGTACTCAATTAATCCTTGTAATTGAAGACAGCGACGAAGATTTTGAAGCTTTGCGGCGAGTTATATATCGTCAAAAAGTGCAAAATCCTATTATTCGTTGTGCTGATGGTGACGAGGCGCTAGACTATCTTTACCAGACTGGAGACTACAGCGATCCTAAAAATGCCCCTCGTCCTTCACTAATTTTACTTGATCTGAACTTGCCAGGAACAGATGGGCGAGAATTATTAGAACAAATTAAGCAGGATCAAAATCTTAAAGATATTCCTGTTATAGTATTTACCACTTCTTCTAATCCCAGAGATATTGAAATATGTTATCGCAATAGTGTTGCTAGTTATATTCTCAAACCAATTGACATCAACAAATTAAAACAAACTCTACAAAGTTTCCTTACTTATTGGTTAGATATTGTGGTTCTTCCCGATACTATCGGCAGGTAGTCATGGTGCAACAACAGTTAATTATCTTAATTATTGATGATTGTCCGGAAGACCGTGCAGTCTATCGCCGCTATCTTTTGCAAGATCCACAACATCAGTACAAAATTCTGGAAGAGGAAACAGGGGAAAGTGCGCTACAACTGTGTCAGCAAATCCAGCCAGATATTATATTATTGGACTTTTTGTTGCCAGATATGGACGGGTTAGAGTTTATAGAAGAACTCAAACAGCAACTTCAAGCAACTATGTCAGCCGTAATTATGTTAACAGGACATGGTAATGAAACTGTTGCTGTACAGGCAATGAAAAGTGGTGTTCAAGACTACTTGGTGAAAGGAGATATCACAGCAGAAAATCTACGTTTTACTATTCAGTCTACGATTGAAAATGCCCAACTACGCCAGAAGCTACAACATAGTGAAGAACGTTTCCGTACCTCTGTTGAAAATATGTTGGAGTGCTTAGGTATTTACTCAGCAATTCGCAACGAAGCAGGGGAAATCTTAGATTTTAGAATAGATTATTTGAACGCAGCAGCTTGTGAATCTAACCTGATCATCAAAGAAGAACAACTAGGTAAAAATTTATGCGAAATTTTACCTGGACATCGAAAATATGGCTTATTTGATCAATATTGTCAGGTTGTAAATACAGGCAAACCATTTGTGAAAGAATCATTGATCTACACAGATATATTTGGTAAACAACTATTTACTAGAGCCTTTGATATCCGTGTAGCCAAGTTGGGAGATGGCTTTGTCGCATCTTGGCGGGATGTCACTAAAAAAAAGCAGATAGAACAAGCATTACGGGAAAGCGAAGAACGCTACCGTTTTTTATCTGAAGCCATACCACAAATAGTCTGGATTTGTGATGCGAATGGTGAATTTGAATATCTCAATCAACGATGGTATGAATTTACTGGACAAAACATTGATCAAGGAATGGGATCTGGTTGGATGGAAGTTGTGCATCCAGAGGATATCCAACTAGCCATGCAAACATTTACACAGTCTTTAAATACAGGAAAAGCCTATGAAGTAGAATTACGCTATCGCTGTTATGATCAAACTTATCATTGGTTTTTAGCTAGAGCTTTGCCCAAAAAAGATGAGCAAGGACAGATCGTAAAATGGTTTGGCACAAGTACAGATATCAACGATCGCAAACAATTAGAAGTAGAACGTAGCCGTCTTTTTCAACTTGAACAAGCAGCTCGTGCAGAAGCAGAAGCAGCAAACCTTGCTAAAGATGAGTTTGTAGCTATGGTATCCCATGATCTGCGTTCTCCTCTAAATGCCATTTTGGGTTGGGCGAAATTACTACAAAGTCGCAGACAAGATGAAGCAACTACCATCCGTGCTTTGCAAACTATCGAACGCAACGCTTTATCTCAAGCAAAACTCATAGATGATTTGCTGAATATGTCTCGCATCATCCAAGGGAAACTACAACTTCAGCTATGTCAAGTCAATCTTGTCACCATTATTCTAACAGCATTAGAAACAGCCTATCCCAGTGCTAATGCCAAAAGAATTACCCTAGAGTCTAACCTGGATGATGCAATTCCACCAATTGTCGGCGATCCAAATCGTTTGCAACAAATTTTAGGAAATGTGCTTTCCAATGCGATTAAGTTCACTCCTGAAGGTGGGAGAGTAGAAATACGATTAGAACGGATATGGGAAGTGGGAATAGGAGGGGAACGGGAGGACAAGAAAGACATGGGGGACTTCAATGAAAGACTCTCCGCGTCTAACTTCTATGCTCAAATCACCGTTACTGACACGGGTATTGGTATCAGTCCCGACTTTCTACCCCACGTTTTTGAACGTTATCGTCAAGCAGGTTCCTATGAACAAGGTGGCTTAGGATTAGGTTTAGCGATCGCTCGTCATTTAGTAGAATTACATGGCGGAACTATTCAAGCAACTAGTGATGGTGAAGGTAAAGGTACGACTTTCACCATTTTGTTGCCATTTAGGGGATAGGGGATTGAGGATTGAGGATTGGTTATTCTCCGCGTGTCCTCACGTCTCCCCGCTCCCTTGTCCCTCTTCCCAATGCGTGAATTTTGAATTTCTCCCTTATTCGCGATCCCTGCTCCCTTATATCATGTCCGCTTGATTACTTATTAAACCCGAAGAACCCCACCCCTTAATCCCCTCCCCGCAAGCGGGGAGGGGAGACAAAGCGTAGCTTTGGCGGGGTGGGGTGCAATAACTTTGGGAATCATAACTAAATTATGCGGACATGATATTATTCCCCATCCCCGGTCCCCAGTCCTATTCCCACTCAATAGTTCCAGGTGGCTTGGAGGTAATATCGTAAACTACACGGTTAACTCCTTTGACTTCGTTAACAATCCGGTTGGAAATAACTTCTAGTACATCGTATGGTACACGCGCCCAGTCTGCTGTCATCCCATCTTCACTTGTGACAATGCGTAAGACGATGGGATAGGCGTAGGTACGTTGATCACCCATGACGCCCACGCTTTTAATTGGCAACAATACGGCAAAAGCTTGCCAGTAGTCATGGTACAAGCCTCGCTGATTAATTTCTTGTCGCACAATTAAATCAGCATCCCGCAAAATCTTTAAGCGTTCGGCAGTAATTTCACCTAAAATCCGAATCGCTAAACCTGGGCCAGGAAAGGGGTGACGCTGCACGATTTCTTCTGGTAAACCGATAGAACGCCCAACTTTACGGACTTCATCTTTAAATAGTTTCCGCAGTGGTTCTACCAGTTTAAATCGTAGGTCTTTGGGCAAACCACCGACATTATGATGGCTCTTGATTTTCACTGCTACCCGTTCTCCTGTCTGGGGATCAACGTTGGTGTCAGCAGATTCAATCACGTCTGGATATAGTGTGCCTTGCGCCAAATAATCAAAAGGCCCAAGGCGTCTGGATTCTTCTTCAAACACTCGAATAAATTCGTGTCCAATTATACGGCGTTTTTGTTCAGGTTCAGTAATCTTATTTAGAGAATTCAAGAAGCGATCGCGAGCATTAACGTACTCTACAGGTATATGGAATTGCTCTTGGAATAATTTCAATAACCGCTCTGGTTCATACTTACGCATGAAGCCTTGGTCAATAAATACACAGGTTAATTGATCACCGATCGCTTTATGCATCAGAAAAGCGAGGGTTGAGGAATCAACACCACCAGACAAAGCCAGCAGCACTCGCTTGTCGCCGACTTTGGCGCGAATTTCGCGAATTGATTCTTCGACAAAAGCGGCCGTTGTCCAAGTAGGTTCACACTCGCAAATATGGTAAACAAAATTGCGAATTAATGGCAGACCACCGATAGAATGCACTACCTCTGGATGGAACTGCACACCATAGAGTTTGCGATTGTGATCAGCGATCGCAGCACAAGGAGTATTATCTGTATGTGCCAATAATTCAAACCCTGATGGCATTGTTGTTACTGAGTCACCATGACTCATCCACATAGTTGTGCCATTTTCAACGTTGGTCAACAAGTCTGTGGGATCATCTATATATAATGATGCCTTACCATACTCAGCTCGATCAGCTCTGGCTACTTCCCCACCCAACTGCTGCACCATCAGTTGCATACCATAGCAAACGCCCAGGATGGGAATTCCCAAATGCCAAATTTCTGGGTTACATTTAGGAGCGCCTTGATCATAAACTGAGCTGGGACCGCCAGAGAGGATGATCCCTTTAGGATTCAGCTTTTGCAGCTGTTCAATGGTGGTGCGATAGGAAAGAACTTCGGAATAAACTTGAGTTTCTCGAATTCGGCGCGCAATCAGTTCAGAATACTGAGAGCCAAAATCGAGGATTACAATCATTTGGCGATTAATTTGTCCCAAATCTTCTACTACTTGAGACGCTTCTTCTGTTGGTAGGGTCACCGCTGTACTCATGATCAAGAGAGAGTGTGTGTGAATGTAAAAATAAAATTGTCGCTTTACGGTCTTGCTAACACCATCTACTCCTCACGTTCCCAGGCTTTTCAGGTTGAGTCAACCTTAAACAAACGCGACTTTAAACACGTTTGCTTTGCCTACTTATTTGTTAGTGGTATTAAAAAGAAAAAATTACCCTAGAGTGGTTACTGAAAAAGATATTTATGGGGAATTGTTATGATTATTCATAATAAATTAACATAATTTTGTGATTTGTGAACAAGCTGTTTTGCTTTTTATGAGTATAGGGATTGGGGATAAGGGATTCTCCAATCCCCAATCCCCAATCCCCAATCCCCTATATACGAAGTTGAGACAGCAGAGTTTCCATATCTTTCCAAGTCAGTCCTTGTTGAATATAGTGGGGTGCTTCCGGATTATAAGGACTCGCAACTATGTCAATTTTGAGAATATTTGCTTCCTCTGGTAAAACAGGTACATCTGGATCAAAAGCAGTAGGACGCATCAAAGAACTGGAAAAACCTTTAAATATAGCTATTTGATCTTCTTCACCAGCGATTTCTAGCGTCACCAGCAGAACTTCTTGGGGACTTTTGACAGTGTATCGTTCTAGTCTTTGACCTATAGAATTTTCCATTACATTTGCTGTGAATAAAAGCTTTGAGAAAGATCATATTTTATTACACACAGATCAACACAAAGCAAAGCATAGAAAGCAACGATCCCCGACTTCTTAAAGGATACAGCTGGCGAATCAGGGGTGACACCCCTCATGAACGATTTTTCGTCGTTTGATCAGATGTAGAGACGTAGCATTGCTACGTCTCTACAATTCAATTTGTGATCAACGAGGGGTCAGACCTCCTATTCGCCAGCTGTATCCTTTAAGAAGTCGGGGATCTTGTGTTTAACGAATGATTTAGGAGTGCTATTTTCCCACAGACCCCTAATTCAAAGTTGAAAAAATACTACTTATAATTGACTAAAATAAATAAACGCTGTTTGAAATAAGCCTACAACAAAACCTAGAATTCCACCTAAAGTCACTATTGCCTGTAATTCATTTTTAACAATTCCTTCAATAGCAGCTTCTAAATCAGCAGGTGAAGTTGATTTAACGCGGTCAATAATTACTTGATCAATTGATAAAATTGGTATCGCTTGAGCAACTATCGCTTCTAAATCTCTTTCTAAATATCGTTCTAAGATTAATGCTAATTCTAGACTCACTACTTCTAAAGAAGTATTAACAACAGCAGAATTACTGAGGCGATTGACTAATAAGACAGCAATATTTTCCCAGTTAACCGAATCACTAAATCCTTGTAATAATTCTCCACCACGTATTTGTATGTATTGACGAACGCTTTCACGGGTAGTTTTTCGTAGCTGTCGGACTGTACTTATAGGTAAGTTTTGTAAAGCTATATCTTGCAGTAAAATTTTGATGCGATCGCGTACTTGTAATTCTAGAATCAACTCCTGTAATCTTCGGTTTGTGGCTTCTTTTTCATCTAAACAGTAAGTTCGCAAGCGGCTTAAGCTATTACGTAAACCAAATAAATTAGCAACTACCCAGTAAGTACCACTAGTTTTTTCTCGAAAACTTTCATCTATAGTTTGAATTGTGCGATCGGTCAAAAAATTAATGACTCCCTGTCGGATGATATCAGGTGGTAAGACAGTTTCTAATAACCAATCAGCAAGGCGAGAAGCTTGTTCTTCACTCAATTGAAATTCTAATAATACTTGATCAAAAATTTGATTGATCTGCACTTCTAAAAAATCTTCCCGTCGTGCTAAAACTTTTAACAGACGAGGTAGTGATTCACCTAACAAATCACGCAAAATATTTGCGACAATTTTGGCAGTTTTTTGCTCGCGATCAGCTTTTACCTGATCAATTGCCATTTGTAGCAACCAGAGAATCGCTGATTGCACACGTTCTGTTTGTAGGAGTCGCCGCGCCAGATTCTGTAGTTCTTCTGGTGTTAACAGCGATCGCATAATCGTATTAGAGATATTTTTGGCAAGACGTTCCTGGTTGCGGGGAATCAGTCCAGGGGTAAACGGAATCCTTCGTCCAGCGATGTAAATTGCTCGGTAAGGACGAAACAACATTTTGATGGCTATATCGTTAGTGAAATAGCCAATTACCCCACCCAAGATTGGGGGAGAGACGTACAGCCAAAGATGAGACCAATCAAAACTCATTTTGTCAAGAGTTAATTGTCATTAGTCATTAGTCATTGGTCATTGGTCATTAGCTAATCACTAATAACTAACAACTACTAAGCTTTCGTTAGCACCAGCACTCCCATCATATCGTTCGCGATGGGGTAGTGTGTGGCAGTTGCAAAGCCAACGGCGAGAGCTGTTTCTACCTGCTTTTCTCCTGAAGGAAAGCGGTCTAAGCTGGGACTAATATAAGCATATTCTTCTTTTAAACCCATTTGCTCGGCAATTGGTACAACAAGATGATCCAGATACCATTGTTGAAAAGTTCGAGCAGTCGAATTTTTAGGACGATGAAAATCTAGAATTGCTGCTTTAGCACCTTTTTTGAGGACACGGTGTAATTCTTTGAGGCTACGCTGAATATCTATAACATTTCGTAAACCATACCCCATCGTAGCAGCGTCAAATTTGTTGTCTTCAAAGGGTAAATTGAGTACGTCTGCTTCTATCCAGGTTACAGAGGGAGTTGGGTACTGGCTTTGAGAGCGTTCTTTGGCAATTTTCAATTGTGCAGGCGAAAAATCTACACCGTACACCTGTCCAGTTTTACCCACACGTCGTGCTAACCGAAAGGCTAAATCACCACTACCGCAACACAAATCCAGACAAGTATCTCCGGTTTTGGCTTCACTCCATTTTACTGTCATTTCTTTCCATACCCGGTGTTGTCCCAAGCTCAACCAATCGTTTAATTGGTCATAAATGGGAGCTATACGGTCAAAGATATTGCGAATTTCATCAGACATTGGTCAAGAGTCAAGAGTCGAGGGTCAATTGTCAATTGTCAATGGTCAAGGGTCAAAGTGTAAATCTGGAAAATGAAAATTTCTTGGTGTCTTAGTGTCTTGGTCTTGAAAAAATAATTTTTTAAACACAAAGGCACTAAGACACAAAGAGTTTCTCTACTATGGACTATGGACAATTGACTCTTGACAATTAAGCATTGGCTAACTGATGGTATCGAGTACAACTGAGTACAGTGGCTACCAATTGCGCTGATAAATGAATAAGCTTAAGTTCATCTTCTCGCAAAGTGCAGGGCTTTTTCCACTGGAGAGACAAAACTGCCAAAACATTACTTGTATGGGTAATTGGGATAATTAAATGCGCTTCTACACCAGATTCTGTATAGTGTGCGACACCAGCAAGTTTTTCGTCATTGGGTACATTTACTGAAACTTGCATTTGACCAGTGGCGATCGCTTCACTAGTCAAGGGATCAATAGCTAACCAGTTTTCTACAAAATCCGCACAGCTGTAACTACCTTGAGTAGCAATCAAACTACCATTTTCAACTAATTGCAAAATACATCCATCGGCGCTGAAACTTTCACCAAAAGCTGTGGCAATGGGATTTAAAATAGCTTCTAAACTAAGGCCTTGTTGAGCAATCTGCACCAAAACAGTTAACAGTGCCATTTGAGCATTCGCACGGCATAATTCTTCTGTACGTTGTTTGAGCAAATCATAGGTTTGTGCTGCTCTTTGTACCACAGCTTTTAATTCTGCTGGGTCCCAAGGCTTTGTGATATATTTATATACCTGTCCAGCATTTATCGCTTCTACTAAGTCTTCAATATCAGTGAACCCAGTGAGGATAATTCTAATTGTGTTGGGAAACTGAGGTACTGTTTTACTCAGGAATTCAGTCCCCTTCATTTCTGGCATTCGCTGATCGGAGATGATAACTGCTACTTCACCTTCTGCTGCTAAAACTTGCAAAGCGTTCATCCCACTATCTGCTTTCAAAACCTGAAAATCTCTGCGGAAAGTACGATACAACAGATCCAAATTATCTGGCTCATCATCAACTACTAAAATTTTCTGTTTTTTTGGCTTTTCCAAAGTCATCAATTGACGGCATATTTTATCAAGTTCGGGAATGGGGTTATTCATAGATAATTCCTTTAACTGTTAACCACTTTGTTATATTCCATACAAAGCCTGATTGAGAATATAAAATAAGCGTTTGTAGTCGCTGTTTGATTAAATTAGTTAGGAAGCAGCTTTCAGTAGGAGAAAGTAGAAAAATGAGGAATTCCCATTTTTTTGTCCTGCGTATTATAACGTAATAAACTTAAATGCAAGAATACTTTTATTCACAAATAATTGCTTTGCCTCCTGCTAGAAGTGTAGAAAGGAATTAGAAAATTAGTGTTTTGTCACACTAAGTTTGCAGTATTTGTAGTGAGTTAAGACAGGACTCAATTTAAGCACGCGCATTGCTTACTACAAACCCTTGAAAGCTTTTGTTACAAACTACAATACAAGTACCCTATATTTAGAGGGGATTGATTATTGAAGCCTATTAACAACATCTTTCTTCTATCAAAGTAACGCGGGAGCGTGAGAACCCCTGCCTTTTAAGGAGGGGATGAAACGCAACACTTTAAGGGGTTTTACAGGAGTGTATCTCTTTTTCCCGGAAACCTCCTACAAAATAGTGTATAGTTTCGTAGGAGGGTGATGGAACAATGTTGAGCCTAACTTACGAGTACAAAGCAATGCCCACAAAAGAGCAAATTCAACAGATTGAACACACTTTGACTGTGTGTCGCAAAGTCTGGAACTTTGCTCTACGAGAACGCAAAGATTGGCTCAATTCTCGTAAGTGTCCCATCAATGCTTGTTCCATTGTTTCTGAATACATCACACCAGTTGATGTACCTTACCCTAATTACTACGAGCAAGCTAATTCGTTGACTCGTGCTAAAGCAGAAT
>NZ_JCACKS010000241.1:0-36512 GCF_059505505.1 Pelatocladus sp.
TAAGCTATGTAAGACATAATTACCTATCGCAATGGCAAAATAAGCGAACGGACAGCCAATACGTTTGATGTGAAGAATTTTTGGTACAAAAATTGATCTGTAGAGACTGTAAATTTACGTCTCTACAAAGGATTGTGGGCTTAACACCAACCGTATTGAACTAAAACCCATAAAAAAAGAGTGGGAGTCAGCATACCAGTCGCTTTCGACTCCCACCCAGACATTTACCACTGAAGAGAACAGGAATATATACAAGCGTTGTTATTTGTTTAGGGGGCTAAGTATGGAACAACAACGCCAATACATATTTAATTTCCTGGTGCAGTAAATGCCAAATCTGATGAATATTTTTAGTTGTTGGTTATTGAACAAGTTATTTGTAACCAACTAAATGAATCCTGAAAATCAACTCTATCATCACATTTGTACATAACTAAACAAGTTTAATTTTATTAGGCAATAATTTTATATATCATATGTAGATATATTGTATTTTTGCCTATAAAATATTCGGTAGAGGTATACCACATAAAAAATATTTTATTGTGGTACACCCTGATAACAACACCCTTGAAGTCGTTTATCTTGAATCCAATTTAACTGAATAAATCAGAGCTTGGTTGCCAGATTGGCAAGTTTTTCTACTTATAAAAAAACTATTGAAACGCTTTAAGGTAACAGAGAATTGCCGATTTTACCAGAAATGTGTAGCCTCTTGAACATTATTTATGGTTATATATATAAACATTCAAACAGATATTTATTAATTTTATATTTTTTAGATAATTCTCTGATTTTTTAAATATTTAGCTAATATTAGGATGAGTGGTATGACCCTTCATGACTTATAGCCCTCATCTATTTTTTAGTATTTCAACTATGTAATTACAAATATATTTGACTCAAAGATTTGTTTTGGCAGAATGGCAATTATTTAATTAAATTCGATAGTATCTTATCTAAAAGACATATAAATCACAAGAGAAATTATGATTTATTTTTATAGTTTAAATCATAATTTCTCTTTTTTATATAACTAAGAATAATTAGTGTAGGAGTTGTGAAATCGCCTTGATTTTGAGAGTGAAGTAGTAAGCAATGGCGTGCTTAAAAAATAAGGACTTAAGTCCTTACTACGAACTTTCTTATCCATCAATTTAAACTTGACACAGTACTAGTCTTCGTCTTGAAAAGCTGCCAGCAGAGATATCCCTTGGTGAAACGCAATACCCAAAATGGTATTATTTATGCGTAGAGGCTAAAGCGGTTGAAAAATGAATGTAACAGAACGTCGCATTGGTCTTGAGCAAGAGTTTTTCTTAGTAGACGAAGAGGGCGTGATCAGCGATCGCGCAGATGAATTTTTGCAAGGTTGTCATTTGATGGCAGAAGCTCAAGATTGCAATCCTGGGTATTTTGTGCCAGAATTCGTCAAATGCATGGTGGAAATCAACACGCCTCCAGCTTACACTGGCACAGAACTAGCAAAAGAATATCTCAACAATTTAAAATTGGCGATCGCAGTAGGGCGACAGATGGGTTTGCGGCTTTATCCTCTGTCTAGCTATCCTTTACACATTATGCCAGTGATGCGAGACAAGCCCAACTACCACATCCAAGCCCGGACTGTTGGTTACGAAAGATTCTTACACGCTGGCAAATGTACAGGGACACATCTGCATTTAGAAGTACCACCTGGTGTGATTGATCCTCGTGTTGCCGTATCTTACAACTCCACAGCCACAGCGCGAGAAGAACTATTAAATATCTACAACCTCGCTACAGCTTTGGACTCGGCGTTGATATCTTTGGTACGCGCCTGTCCTTTTTATGAAGGAATGGCGATTGGACTAGCTTCCCATACAATCCGTTACCGAGGAAGTGAAACCTTTGGCTGGGAAGGAGTTTACACCCATTTACAGGCAGTGGGGGGATTAATGCCCTATGCTGATTGTGTTGAGAGCTTAGTAGAACAGCAATTTTCTCGCTATTATGCTTGGCTAGAAGTGATGGACAAAGCAGGAGTTGAGCGTCACAAGTTTTTGGAAGCAGGAGGAAGCTTACTTCGATCAGCCTGGAACCCAGTGCGGCTGAACAGATTAGGAACAGTAGAAATAAGATGTATAGATAGTAACTATCCATCGGTAATTTTAGCCGTAATTTCATTATTAGAAAAAGCTGCTCACAGAGTCAGACATGAGCAATTGACAGTCAGACCAGCAAAAGGATTACATACTTTTGAATTGAGTCGCGATCGCCTTGTGGTTCCAGATTTTGAATATCTTAACGGCGACCTACTTTATGCGGCTGCTACTGAGGGAGTCAAGCATCCTCAAGTTAAAGCTTACGTCGATTCAGTATTGCAGTTTGCGATCGCAGATGGTGGAGAAGGCGCTAAATATCTGACAAAGCTGAGAAACGAGTTAGATAATTATCAAACTATAGAAGCGGAGATATTGCAAGAATTTAGCCCTGCAACTGCTCAACTTTCCGTAGAAGAAGGTTTGCGAATTGTGCGTGAGTGCTGTGACAAGTTGGAAGCACAAGTTGCATGGCTAGATAGTGAACATCCCCTCGCAACCCTGGATACAGAGGTGACGCTTTCTGATTTTACTTGCAGTTAATTAGCAAGGATTCTTCATCATCTTGAAGTAAATCAAGTTTTTGAATTAGAAATTATAGCAGTTCTCGGTTGTGTCCAGTACGCAGTGGCAGGAAGCTAAGACTAATTTCACAAATAAAACCACACCGTGGTAACAGTGTGGTGAGATTGGGAGCATCCCAATTTTTTCAAAATACCATAAAGCAAAGGGTTTAAACCCTTTGCTAATAGCGCAAGTCGTCTGAAGACGACTTCATAAAATCAAACAGTCTGCTTCAGCAGAGTTTCACTATGAGACTGCGATTTCAATCGCAGGCGTTTTTTGAACATTTGGGATGCTCCCGTGAGATTGAGTATAGAGTTTTGGAATTAGGAGATTTACACTAAATAACAGCGAGCGTGTCGTGTTATTAAAAGCTATTACAAGGTAAATATCCTGGATTTCGGAATGTAGAGGATTTTATTTTAACGGCAGCGCAGATACCACTATGCTGCTTCCGATTAATAATGCGTTCCATTCAAATTTTGTTTTATCTGAGTAACCTGGTTACTCTAACATCATATTCAGTACCTTTTGGATGGTCAGTCTTAGCCTGCTTAAATGCCATACCATCCGCTTTTTCTCTTGACTCTGCATCAATTTCGTAACGTTCTGTTCCGTGTTGAAAGCTAGTACTTATCTGGTCGCTATATTCCTTAATATCAACTAAGACCTCGTATGTGTGAACCATTGTGGGCCTCCTAGTGCAATATGCACAACATACAAACGATGGTGAATAAAACCAGTATATAAACTGAACAGAGGTAGTAGTCTGGAAGAAATACAAATCTTATGAAAATTAAATTTTAATACCTAATTCATTTTAAATTTTGTTTAGCTAATAGTTTATATTTCAGTTTATGAAAGTAATTCATAGTGTACTTATAAAATACGAATACAAATCTTTTCTCTTTTTAATACTTACTAAAGTAAATACTACAAAATATTTGTAGTTTTAGTTGCTCGAAAATCCAGATCCCCTACTTCGCAAGAGTTGTCGGGGATTTTGTCTAATAAGTACCTAAACAAAATTAATTACACATTCTTCAACTTCCCGTTCCCTGTTAAGAGTTCCCTGACCTCCACGAATAAATTTAATTTTGTGCGACTACTTACTATTCTCTTCAGAAGTCGCAAAACCGCACCAACAAGGACGGACACCACTACAATCAACAAGATTAAAATTACTTCATATTTCGTTACGATAGAACCATAAAGAGGGATAAAAACCTCTGGTGGCTGAAATCAAAGGTAAAGCGCATGAATAACACAATTCGCGTTGGCAACCTCTTTGGGATTCCCTTTTACATCCATCCATCCTGGTTTTTAGTGTTGGGTTTAGTAACTTGGAGCTATAGCGGTGGACTAGCAGCACAATTTCCCCAGTTAGGCGGGGGGTTAGCTTTGCTACTAGGATTAATGACAGCGCTACTATTATTTAGCTCTGTGGTTGCTCATGAACTGGGACATAGCTTTGTTGCCATTCGTCAAGGAATTGATGTCAAATCAATCACATTATTTATATTTGGTGGGTTAGCAAGCTTAGAAAAAGAATCGAAAACTCCGGCTGAAGCTTTTTGGGTAGCGATCGCTGGTCCTTTAGTTAGCTTAGTTCTATTCGGTATCTTTACAGCTATTGGTTTTGGGACTGCGGTATCTGGACCACTAGCAGCGATTCTTGCTGTAGTTGCTACTGTAAATTTGGCATTAGCGCTATTTAACCTCATTCCTGGCTTGCCTTTGGATGGTGGTAATATACTGAAAGCTATTGTATGGAAAATTACGGGTAATCCTTACAAAGGTATGGTTTTTGCCAGCCGAGTTGGACAAATCTTTGGTTGGATAGCGATCGCCTCTGGTTTACTACCGCTAATATTATTTGGTAGTTTTGCTAACTTCTGGAACTTGTTAATCGGTTTCTTCTTACTGCAAAATGCTGGTAATGCTGCTCAATTTGCTAGAGTGCAAGAACAACTAACAGGATTAACAGCCGCAGATGCAGTCACTTTCGATAGTCCAATTGTATCTGCTCATCTTACCCTCAGAGAATTTGTCGATGAACGGTTCTTCAAAGGACAAAACTGGCGTCGCTTCTTAGTTACAGATGACGACGGACAATTACTAGGAACAATCAATGTTGATAATCTGCGATCTGTTCCTGTGGGATTGTGGTCAGTAACTCAAGTCAGAGAAATCATACAACCAATCGAGGCGTCTAGCACCGTCCAATCCGACCAACCTCTACTAGAAGTAATACAGCGACTCGAACAACAAAGATTATCTACACTAGCTGTGATTCGTGAAAATGGAGTACTAGTCGGAATCTTAGAGAAAGCTGCAATCATCAACTTGCTACAAAACAGAATGCAAACAAACCCTGCATAATTTTCTCTTTGTCCTTTAACATTAGCAAAAAACCCAGTCATCGTGACTGGGTTTCTTGCTGATAAAGAGTCGGGCTATATTGCCCATAGGTTAGTTATAAGGAGTTAGTTATAGATCGTTAAGCGCTGTATATAACTACCAAACCTGTTTTGTGAATTTCGGAAAATTCAAAACTGATATTTTTACTCTAAGTGAGACTGAGTGTTTGGCGATCGCATACTCATAAAACTTCGCGGGATGTGGGAAACTCAGTCCCTTTAGGGCTGGGTTACTGACCTTTATAATTAATTCATAGCCCTGAAAATATTTTAATAAAGATTAAGAATATATTGCAAAATATTTCAAGCTTAAAAATATCCTTGCTGTATCAACTAGCGCCCTTCCACAATTTATAAAAATCTTATAACTTTCTTATTTTGATCCACTACCTTAATGAAGGATAATCAAATCATGTTATTGACTTGACATCCTCACTTGTTGCTTGAATCACATCTTACTTATTCCTTGACCTAGTTTTGCTTGTTACAAGCAAGACTGGACAATATCCCTTCCAAATCGATAGAAGGGATATTTTTTATTTAGAGAAAATACTTATAGTTTCCTTACTTGCATCCGCTATGTTTTATCAAGGTATCTAATACCTATTCTGATATTCTTAGCGTAAGATTGCTCCCTCCTGTTAATGCAGGAGGATTTTTTTATGGTGATCACCTTGTCTGCAATCAGTTACCTACGATCTAGAATTCTACGTCCCACTGCCGAGAAACTACCATCTTTCCTGACACATTTCTCAACTTCCTTACGGTATTCTAATCTCGGATCACCGACTGGCGCGTTAGCTAAACGAATTGTATATCCTTCGCGAACTGCATAAATTTCTGGTTTCATCGCAGGTTTGGCTTCCTGCACTTTGCGTTTAGCATACTCATGCAGTTCTGCAACTGTAATCACACCATCGTTATCAGTGTCAGCTGCTCCCTTTTCCATCCCTTCGATTAAATATTGAGTATAAACCCCACCTCCTTGATCTTCAAAAGAAACCTGTGTAGCTGTCGAAGAGGTTAACACTGCTCTACCTTCACCACCCAATTGAGCAGCAATATCAATATTAATGATTCGCACCACATTTTTTGCACTCATCCCTTCAGCAAATGCACCACTAAAGCAACAGTCGAGAATGACTACTTGGCGCTGAGATTGACTGCGATTCATACACTGTTCTTGAATAAACCGAGCAGCTACCGCAGTGCCAGTAAACACATGCTTGTGTTCATTGATTTTGGTGTTACAGCTCACATAGTGTAAATATCCGTTTTCATCTCTAAATCCATGCCCAGATAAATACAGTAACACCAAGTCATCTTTGTAACGGTTTTCTGTAAATAGCCGTTCAATTTCATAATGTATCGTAGAGGCATCTTTGTTAATGAGTTGTGTGACTTGATCAAACTTGCCTATTTCTGGATGTTCCAAAACACGCTGCATTGCTTCGATGTCTTTCACAACACCAGGTAATGGAGGTAATACATTTGATTCGTATTCGCTAACTCCTATTAGCAATGCCAGTTTCGCCATTTTGCTATCCTATTTCTTATGCTTCCTGTGTGATGAAGTCAAACTATTATTTATACTTAACTTATACGTTAATTTCCGAGTGTATGTAGTCACGACTTTAGTCAATACGTTTCGGTTAAGGATTTTTCAGCATAATTTTGTCATGTAGAAACGTTGCAGTACAACGTCTCTATAGGTTTTAATGGTACGCATCGGTTACGTCCTACGGTAAAAAGAAGCCACACAGAGGTATACGAGAAAGTAATAAAACTGCCTGCGGGAGGCGGGCGGCTGCGCGGGTTCTCTCCATGAAGAGATAAAGGTAGCAATACCAGAGACGCTGTGTAAGACCAATCTGTACTTGTACAAGGAGGCGACGGCGAATGAGACGCGAAACGATGATGGTTGTTTTATTGAAGCTCCGGCTTCAGCAAAGCAAGCCGGAGTACTTCACATGTCAATATATTCATCTTCTCGAATCAGTATTGGAAGGTATTTTAGTGAAATTTGATGAAAATAAGAGATTTGCAAACTTTAAAGTGGATTTTTGAATTAAAAATCTGTTTTATCACTTGTGAAGCTAATTTAAAACTCAAAAACTTGATTTACGAATCCAAAACTTGATTTACGAGTCGCAAAACTTGATTTACGAGTCGCAAAACTTGATTTACGAGTCGCAAAACTTGATTTACGAATCCAAAATCTCATTGACAGCGTTGCAATTGTGCTAACGACACGACTATTTCATCCATTGCTTTGCGTACAATGCTGGCAGGTTGTTCAGTTTGATTGACGATAATACTAAAAACTAAAGGGCCGTATTTTGGTAAATTCATATAGCCAGAAAGAGAAATCGCGCCAGTAAGAGTTCCTGTTTTCGCTTGAACAATTTCTGCTGCTGGTGTATTCTGAAAACGATTTTTTAAAGTTCCACTGACACCTGCTACAGATAGGGAAGCACGAAAGACAGATGCTTGTGGTGATTTTTCTATTGCTTGCAAAGTTTGTACCAATGCTTCTGGACTAATTAAGTTTTTACGAGATAAACCGGAACCATCTACTAAAGCATAACCAGTAGAATTGACTCCCATTTGAGTTAAAGTTGTTTTCAAAACTTCTAATGCTGCATCTGCTGTGGTTTGATTGGGAAGCACAGGTTTTTTGATTGCTAATGCTCTCAATAATGCTTCAGCATAAAGATTATTACTATTTTGATTCGTCTCTATTAACAATTGTGATAAAGGCGGGGATTGTACGGCTGCTACTTCCTGTTGATTATTGGTATTAATTCCTACAGATGTTTTCCCCAAGGTGATTTTCTCTGCTGCTAATGCACTGCGAAAGCGCCGTAAAAAGTAATAATTGGGGTCAACTACTGGTAAGGTTACTAAATAAGGTTGAGAATTGGCTGCGAGTTGTCCTTGAATTCGCAATACATTTCCAGATAATTCACGGGTAACGTTTATGGAGGTTGGTTGATTTTGTGCAGTTGTCACAGATTGATTAATTACCCGCCACTGTCTGGCTTCGTTTGCATCTGTCCATGAGATGAGTGCAGTTTTACCTAATGTTTGTGGTAATAGCTTGAAGTTAAAAGTGTTTTGATTAAGAATAAAACTGCCGACTGGTGCGCCGTAATCTGAGTATATATCTTCCCATTGCCAGCTCGAAGGAACAAGATCACCACGAATATAGCGATCGTCTACAACTAAATGTTGAATTTGGTTAATACCTTTTTGTTTTAATTGCTTTGCCAGTATTGTTAATTGGGTGTCAGTGAGACTCGGATCTCCTCTACCCACAACATACAAAAAATTATTGCTACCTCTATATATTGATGTGCGAAAGCGATAATTTTCACCTAGTTGTTGCAATGCGGCGGCGGTAGTTAGGATCTTGGTGTTAGAAGCAGGGGTAAAATATTTCTCGGCATCTTGACTGTAGAGTGTTTGGTTTGAGCCAAGATTTTGAACTAAAATTCCCCAGCGTACTCGACTAAAGAGGGGACGATTGGTGACAGCATCGATAGTGGTTTTCAGCTGGGCTGGACAAATTGTTTGAGGAGGATTTGTTGGTGTAAGTATTTGTGCTTTTGCGAGTTGCTGGTTGATACTGATGTGGATACCAAAAAACAACAGTAGAAAAACACAAGAGGATTTTTTAGACATATTTTGAATTTGAGCAATTTTGATTTATTAAAAAACTATACTTGATGCAAAAGTCTGTTTCGCAATGGCACAATTACAACGAGTCACGATCGCCTCTTTTCAATTCCATGATCAACACATCACTCTAACTACTGAACAACAACATTATCTTTGTCGTGTATTGCGTCTTCAGTCGGGCGATCGCTTTATTGCTATGGATGGGATGGGTAAATGGTGGTTGGCACAACTAGCAGATACGGAAGCCAAAATTCTACAATCACTCACCGTACAAACCGAGCTACCTGTAGCTGTAACCCTGATCATTGCTTTGCCGAAAGGAAATGGATTTGATGAAGTTGTCCGGTGTTGTACTGAGTTGGGTGTAACTTGTTTTGCCCCAGTGGTGAGCGATCGCACTTTGCTAAATCCCAGTCCCCAAAAATTAGAACGCTGGCGACGGATAGCGAAAGAAGCTGCTGAACAATCAGAGCGTACCACAGTACCTACAATTCTAGAGCCAGTATCTTTTACTAGTAGTTTGTCTTTTGTCAGTAACCAGAAATATATCTGCGAAGCGCGTGGCGATTATCCGCATTTACTCAGTTGCTTGCAAAACCAAAAAGATGGCACAAGTGATTTGAGTTCCCAAAAGACAATTGTAATTGCCACTGGTCCTGAAGGAGGATGGACGGACACAGAAGTTGAGAGTGCTATTCGGGCTGGATTCCAAGCTGTTTGTTTAGGAAGGCGTATTTTGAGATGTGTGACTGCGCCAATTGTAGCTTTATCTTTGATTGCGGCTGCTCATGAATTTTGACTAGTGCTAGCAAAATATCAATGGGTCTTATTTCCGTCTTAAGTAATGCTTAACTAACAAAAAAGCTGTAAGTTTGGCACTACATTAACAGGGAAATAAGACCCAGTATCAAATTGATGTATTTACTTTAAGCGATCGCAGTAGGGATTTTAGCGTCTACTACGATTTGGCACTAAGTTCATGTAATCAAGGTCAGACGCACGAATGCTTTGAGCGTAGTTACCCTTAGCATTGATTGAAGTTGCAATGTCAGTGAACTTACGTGGATCACCTTCTGCCAGTCGCCGTTCTTGGAATTTGCGGCTGTAGAATTTATCCAAGGTAAAGCGCCAGTCAGTAGCAACAGTACCAGCACTTTCTTGGAAGTCTTCGCCGTAGCGAGGAGTTACCAAGTTGTGAGGACGATCTACTAAACGCTTGCGTTGGTAGGGTATGGTGTTATCGCCAAAAGCCTCGGTGTACTCATCGCTGTCAACAATAGCATCAACGAAGCCACTAAAACCTTTGGTACCAATAACAATTGACCAAGCAATTTCTTCTTCTTTGTTATAAGCACAACGACCCAACAAACGCTTGAGGGTGATGTCCACCAGACGGTAGTTGTTGTTAACCGAGACAACTAAGCGGTAAAATGCCTCAGATTTTGCCAAACCACGAATGAAATCGCGTACCGTCAGTGAGCCATTTTTCAGCTGAGATTCGATGTGCTTTTGGCGATTGAACTTGAGAATCTCATGTTCACTAAATACTTGACGATAAGCAGCCCAAATTATGTTTTCCATGTCAGTGAAAGAACTAACATCTTCTAGGCGATATACATATGGAGTATCTTCATTTTGGTCAGCAGATCCAAAGCTTTTAACCCGATGATTTTGACTGCTGGGTTTGTATTCAAGTAATGGCAGTGCCATTTGCAATTTTCCCCTTTATTATCA
This sequence comes from Pelatocladus sp., assembly GCF_059505505.1. Classification (NCBI taxonomy): domain Bacteria; kingdom Bacillati; phylum Cyanobacteriota; class Cyanophyceae; order Nostocales; family Hapalosiphonaceae; genus Pelatocladus; species Pelatocladus sp. Next base: position 10,481 of record NZ_JCACKS010000241.1, read on the forward strand.
ACAAATTAAACAGAGTTAGCTCTTGAAAATTGAAGGAGGTTTGTTTAGCACAATCCTCTTTCATTAAACCTTTCGGTATGTGGGAAACTCAGAGACTTGAGCCGCTCACAGGAAAACGACTCGTGCGGTTTTAACCGCATTGAATATTTGCACCATTACACGGGAGTTGCTTAAGTTGGTGTACTAATGCAATTGCACTTTCGTGCTTGACAGTTACCATCTCAAATCTCGCAAAGAGCGTACGCATAACGGTTTTGCTTCTAAGAGCCTCCCTTACGGGGTAATGTTAGCTTTGACAATGTTATTGGTCGGTACTATCTGAAAGACACTGACTTAACCCAATAAATCTGTTTAATCCTTCAGTTCTAGAGCAAGGAACTAGCTACGCATCCCTTGGTAGGTCTTTAACTCTTGCCAATAACGTAGTACTTCTTCGTACTTAGTCTGGTCAACTGTTGTCTTAAGTCTTAGGCGCTTTAGCCCGGTGTCTTTAGACGTGGGTCGTTGACTTAATTTTCCCGCATTTGGTTTATAAGGCAGAACTATTTACAAACCAATTTAGTACAACCAACAAAGCGATCGCTCCGGATAATCCAACTATTACAGCTGATATTACTCTCCAGTCCACTTTTTGAGGATAGGGCGATGGATTTAAAAATCCGTACCATTCGCTATGATGTACCCAACCGTTCTGAATCATGCTCGTCTTGTCGCGATAATCTGCACCATAACGCGGGGTGAAACTGAATGGTCTATCTGTAGACATGCGTTTACGTTGATAGGGTACAGTATTCTCACCAAAGGCTTGTTCATACTCTTGACTATCAATCAACGCGTCTACAAATCCTCCCCAACCGCGAGTAGCGATTTGAATAGACCAAGCAATTTCTTCGTCTCGATTGTAGGGATTACGACCCAACAAACGTTTGAAGCACATTCCAACCAGCCGATAGTTGTTGTTAGCTGCAACTATTAGCTGATAAAATCGCTCTGATTTTGCCAAACCACGAATAAAATCGCGCACCGTAATTGAACGGTTTTTTAGTTGCGTTTCCAGAGCAATCTGACGGTTAAAGTGAAGAATTTCCTGTTCGTTAAAAACTTGGCGGTATGCTGCCCAAATTAGTGCTTCAATCTCACTACTAGAGTTCGCATTTTCAAGACGATAGAGATAAGGAGTATCGTCATTTAAATCTGCCGTTCCAAAACTACGAACCCTTTGATTTTGAGTAGTAGGTTTGTATTCATGTAGAGGTAGTGCCATACTTTATCCACCTTTTACATAATTTGGCATTTTAGAAGGTTTTTAAATTTACTTCTGAACAACTTTCAACTAAGTAAACTTTGAAACCTTCTAAACTGTGTGAACTAATTTTGGATTTAGCAGACCCACTCTTGTATTGTTAGTTGTTAGTTGTTTATTATTTGTTGTTGGTTGTTAACCAATATCTATTAACCACTAACTACTTTAACTTTAGCTTAACGCACAGGAAAACTTGCACTAGGATTGATAGAAACAGGAATACCTTGCGGTTTTTCGTTCCGTGTGGTATCTGGAATTGTAATGTTGGCAGTGCTAACTGGTGTGTAAGAAACTGTTTTGATATCAATAGACTTCGCCATATCCAAGAAGTTATTAATATCACCCCATTTATAGCGTTCAGTTTCTTGTTTATCACGCCAGTAATCGCCGTAACGAGGTGTTACTAAGTTAAATGGTCTGTCTTTATAACGACGGCGTTGGTAGGGAATAGTATTATCACCAAAGTTGGTTTGATACTCTTCAGAGTCTACCAAATCATCAACAAAGCCACTGAAACCTTTTGTCGCAATTACAATTGACCAAGCAATTTCTTCGTTTTTATTGTAAGACGCACGACCTAAAATTCGTTTGAGGCTAATTTCTACGATTCGGTAGTTAGAATTTGTCTCTACAACTAAGCGACGAAATGCCTCTGATTTTGCTAAACCACGGATGAAGTCGCGCACATTAATTGTGCGGTTTTTCAACTGTGATTCTAAATGTTTTTGGCGATGAAATTTGAGGTTTTCGTGTTCGCTGAATATTTGTCTGTAACCAGCCCAAATTAATTCTTTGATTTCGCTTTCAGTGGGAGAATCTTCTAAGCGATAAATTCTTGGAGTATCTTCGTTTGGTACTTCGTAACCAGGAACACGCTGGTTTTGAGAACTAGGTTTGTATTCGAGTAGAGGTATTGACATTGTTAATATCTGTCCTTTGTTATTTGTCTTTTGTCATTTGTTATTTGTTTATAACTAATGACCAATGACCAATGACTATTAAGTTGTTTTGTTACCGGGAATATAACGATAAGGTAAAGCAACTTGTGTGGGTTTTACAGTTGGAGGCGGAGTGTTAGATTCACGAGTTGTGTCAGGAATTTGTACACTAGAGGCAATATTTCTCGCGCGATCGCTCGAACGTTGATATTCTGATCCACCTGGTGTAACACTGGCAGCCATAGCTAGGAAGTTGGCTGGAATTGCTTGACGAATTCCTCGTTGTGCTGATTCTCCTGTACGCACAACTTGATAAAAAGAACGACCTCCAAGATATTGCTCAATCAAACGACCGCGCCAGTAATCGTTGTAGCGGGGATTGACCAAGTTAAAGGGTCGGTCTTTGAAGCGGCGACGCTGGAAGGGTACAATGTCATCGCCAAAGTTCTCACGGTATTCATCAGAATCTACAAGAGCATCGATAAAACCATGTAGTCCTTTGGTCGCAATCACAATTGACCAAGAAATTTGCTCATCTTTACCGTAGGTAGCACGTCCCAAAAATCGCTTGAAGCTAATATCTACTAAACGGTAGTTAGAGTTAGTTTCTGCGACTTCATCACGATAAACACTGGATTTACCCAATCCCCGGATGAAATCTCGGACGTTGATTGTCCGATTGCGTAACTGTGATTCTAGGAAGGGTTGGCGATAGTTCTCTAAAATAAGGTGTTCGCTGAAAATTTGCCGATAAGCTGCCCAAATAATCGCATCAACGTCTGTATCGGAAATGGCGTCTGCCAAACGGTAAATTGTTGGTGTGTCTTCGTTAGGTACTTCGTAGCCTTCGACACGTTGATTTTGCGTAGTAGGAGTAACTTCAAGTAATGGTATCGCCATCTTTACTTTTACCTTTTTTAGGTTGAAAACTGTAATACCAATTTTCTGTGTATATTTATGCAGGACTACCAACTACTAAACCAATCCCCAACATTTGCTTCTGAGCTAACTGTACCCTGGCGCGGATAGCGTTTTCGGCGTCGGTAGCTAATATTTCGGCAAATGTTTCTCGGATTGGCTGTTGCAGTTCAGGTATTTTCGCCAAGGCTTGTAAACCGACGATCGCGGCGTAACGAATTGACCAATCTGCATCTCGACAAATGAACAATAGAGTTTCCAATGCTTTAGCCTGTGCTGCTTGACGTTCTGGGATATCCAGTTTCTGAAAGCGCAAGCTTCCCAATCCTTTGGCTGCGGCGCGACGAACGCTAGGAGCAAAGTCAGTAGCAGCAGATGTCAGCAATATATCTAGGGCGCGAGGATCGGCGATCGCAGCTAAGGTACGAATTGAGTAGGCTCTAGCACCATAGTTATAGTCATCAATTTGTGCTAATAACTGTGGAACCGCTACATCTCCCAATTGTGTTAACCCAGCGACTGCGGCGACTGCTGCGGTTGGATTGTTATAACCAAATACAGCAATTAATGTCTCAATTGCTGCTTCATCTTTGGCTGCTGCTAGTTCTTGTACTGCTGCTACTATTCGCGCTGGCGAGTCTGCTTCTGTAAGAGCGCGAATTAATTTTTGGGTGTTAGTCATTGGTCATTTTAGTCATTGGTCATTAGTTATTGGTCATTAGTTATTAGTCATAAAACAAACAACAAATGACAATTGACAATTGACTATAAAAGTGAATCCATTAAGTTCATTAGCCGGATTGCATCCTTAGAAATAGAGGAAACATCTAACTCCTGTTGAAGTTGATGTTCTAGCAGACCTTTAAGAGCAATCAATTTAAAACTATTTTCTACCTTGGCGTTGGCGATCGCATCTGCTGCGGGCAAATATCCGATAGCACCTAAATCTCCCAAGACGACGCGGCGCATTTGGAGATTGTTAGTGTCCAACTCTTTAATCAGACGCTCTCCATAGGAAGTGTCTTGTGTAAGTTGATACATTCCTCTGGCTGCCGCACACTGCACTCGCGCTACTGGATGTTCCAGAAATGGTTCAATTAAGGAAATAGCCTCAGTTGCACCAATAGCTCCCAAGGCTTCCAAAACCGCTTCATATGGTTGGGTGAGATGAGGACGTTCCGGTTCTTGAACAGCAGCTGCAATACCACCGCTTAACAATTGCATTAGTGCTGGAGCTGCTGCTATATCTCCTAGCATTGCCAAGGATTGGGCTGCGGCTTCACGCACATAGAAATCAGAGCATTCTAAGCACCGAATTAAGTGTGGTACGGCTCGAATATCGCCCAATTTTCCCAATGCTCTTGCAGCATTACGGCGCAGAGGATAGCCTCCCATTTCTGTTTTGTCAGCCTCATCCTCTAATGCCACAATTAGAGCATCTACAACTTCAAGATCACGAACACGGAATTTACCTAGCCACCAAGCGGCGTAATAGCGGAGACTTAAATCTGGAGATTTTAGGTTAGCGATCGCTTGCTCTTTTGTTAAAGGCGAAGCGTTTTCGGCAGAATATGCTTCTGCACTTGGTTCCATCATTGCCAAAGCGTTAGTTTGCTTCTGCTGTGCCTAAAGGCTCGATTTTGATGATTCTGCCGCCCATACGAGTAATTCGCTGCATTTCTTCATTCATGCGGTTGTATGGCACAGTCATGAATACGCTACCGCTATTGCGGATGTCGTAGTTATTTCTGTCGTTTTCTTCGTTTTGCCGTAAGCCTACGACTTCATAACGAAACATCCGGCTGTTTGCACTAGAAATGCCATTAGCACCAACTGTGGTTTGACCGAACATTCTTGTGACTCTCCTATAAAACTAGCTTTTGGGCAATTGTTAGGAGTTAGAAAGTCGGAACTAGAAGTTAAGAATTAGGAGTTAAGAATTAGGAGTTTGAAATTTTATATTTTCTTCAACTCATAACTCATAACTCATGACTCATAATTCTTAACTCATAGCCCCTTATTATCTAACTCATCACGATTAATTACGCTGGGGTGATACTGACAATTTTGCCACCTTGGCGTTTTATTTGCTCCATTTTGTCCAAAAGGCGTTCGTAGGGTACAACGACAGCGTAGCTGCTACGACGCACACTGGGGAAGCCAGGGTTACGAAGTCCAGTTACTTCAATGCGATAAGAGCGATCGCCTTCTCCGACTGCATTACCCATGTTCTTTCTGGGAGTCACATCCGCAGTTGCACGGAATCCCCAGCTAGAATTGGTGCCAGATGGCCCAATGATTGAGGAAGCGCTATTGGTTGCTAGTTCACGAGCTAGGCGAGTTTTTGTACCTTCTACCTGAGCGCGATCGCTATTAGCGTAACCCCGATACAAGCGAAACATTCGGGTAAAGCCGACTGTTTTCTGTCCGGTTTGGATCTCAAAACCACGATAAAAGGGGACAATATTGTCACCAAAGTTGTTGAGGTATTCAACCGAATCAATGTACGAGTCAATTTCAGTATCGTACCCTTGGTTTTGGTACAAGTCTAAGTGGTAAATCACTTCAGACTCATCGTACGGAGCACGACCCAATAAATGCTTGTAGTTGAGTTCGATAAACCGAGTTTGGAAGCTGTTGTAGAAAAATTTCTTTTTGTAGAGTTCTGACTTAGCAACGCTACGCACAAACTCTCGTACTGTCAAGTTGCCATCTCGCAGAAGTGATTCTGCGCTTACAAGCCGTTCCGACGCCATGATGTAGTCATTACCCAAAAGCTGTCGGTATACGGCGCGAATTACCGCTTCTATATCATCTTTGCTTGCATAAGGACGTAACTCAACTTTAGCTGCGTTGGTGCTGCTAAAAGCCTCTGTTCCTAGCCTGGATGCTGCTGCTGTAATCGGCATTTTTTTCCCCTATTTATGTACACGCGGACTTTTGCGTGTCTGATAAATATTTTTTATCAATCCCCAGATAAAACTATGCCCGGAGCGAGATTCAACTGCTTGGTGATTCCACACAGCTGCATCCCTCTCCGGGCATTACGCTATCTAGCTCAGAGCGTTGATTGCGTAATCAATGTAGGTGTTGGCTTCGTTAGCAGCTTGACCGGACAAACCATGGTTAGATTTGATGTGCTTGAGAGCTTCTACGTACCAGCTGGGGGACAATTCAAAAGCGCTGTTGATTTCACTCAAACCAGCAATCAAAAATTCATCCATTGGACCAGTACCACCAGCAACCAAAGAGTAAGTTACCATCCGCAGGTAGTGACCGACGTCACGAGCGCACTTGGACTTACCACGACTATCAGCTGCGTACTGAGGACCGCTCATTTGAGTGGTGTAGGGGAACTTTTGATATACAGCTTGAGTAGCACCATCAATCAAGCGTTGAGCATTGCTGGTCAATGCACGAGCAGCTTCCATGCTAGCAGTAGCACGTTGGAAACGACCGTTAACAGCTTGGAGTTCGGTGTTGCTCAAAAAGCGACCTTGGGTATCAGCAGCTGCAATTGCTTCGGTAATGGGTGTCTTCATGATGTTAAATCTCCTTAACGTTTCGTAATTTTTTGCCGGGATACCTAGATTTTTGGTTCTGGGCTTTTTTGTTATGTTTTATTACGCAACAGCAGCAGCAGCGCGATCAAAGTAGCCAGCTACTTCAGATACCAAAGCACTGCAATCACCTTTGGTGATTCCATTGGGGTCGTTAGCGATGTTAACAGCAGCTTCTTTCATTTTTTGAACGCCAACTCCTACGGAAGAACCGGGAGTACCCAGAGCTTGGTAGGTTTCGCGCAAGCCATTCAAGCAACGGTCGTCAAGAACGCTAGCATCACCTGCGAGGATAGCGTAGGTAACATAGCGCAAGATGATTTCCATATCGCGCAGGCAAGCAGACATGCGACGGTTGGTGTAAGCATTACCACCAGGAGAAATCAATTGGGGTTGCTCTTCAAACAAAGCACGAGCAGCGTTGGTAACAATGGTGGAGGCATTGCTGGTGATGCGGTTTACTACATCCAGGCGCTTGTTGCCGTCTTTGACCATATTGGTTAGAGCATCGAGTTGTTCGTTGCTCAAGAATTCGCCTCTGGAGTCAGCCTGAGAAACCACCTTGGCAAATGCGTCTAACATGGAAGATTCTCCTAATTCCTTAATTGAGTGCTGTCTTGATTAAAACTGTAATTGTTTTATCAATTTGGATTGGACTATAACAGACATTAAACAAAAGTGTCTCTCTTTTGCTCTTCATTTTCCCTGTTCTGAAAACAGAACCAGAAAAATGAGAAACTGGGGTGATTTTATGAGAAACTAGCAAACTTTACGAATTGAGTGCCATCTTTCAGTTTTGCCTGTCGTTTAACCCCTCCAGCTTATGTTTATACAACGCTACAGGGGCATTATTTGTTACAAATTGTGAATAAATGAGATAGAGCAATAAGAAAAGCCTCAAAACCTTTACATACAAGGGCTTTAACTGAGAATAAGTTGATTTTTTCGTAATTTTACTTTACAAAATAGCAAGATCAGACGCAACTTTTCTTTGCTTATATTTTCTTAAGCATCTCTAAATCCTAGATATCACAATCTATTCAGGCTCTAGATGAATTTGATAGACATGGCTATATGTTAAGAATTTTTAACAAAAAAATTATTAAAATTGCCGCTAGTTGCAGAAATTTGTCACAAAGATTGGCAGGAAGCCCCCAAGCATAGCTATCGGGGACTGGGGATTAGGTATGGGAAAATCGTCAGTATCTTAAATTACCCATTACCAAAAACCGTTTGTAGTTAATCTGGCAGATTTTTTGCTGTGGCTGTTGTAACACGCGATCGCACTACTTTGTCTGTTTCTTGATTTAACGCCGCCTGTAAGGCTGCATAAGCTGCTGGTGTGGCAATTTCTTGGAGAGAAACCGCAGCAGCGTAACGTAGCCCCCAATCTTCTGGAGAGAGTAAAGCCCAAGTTAGTTTTTCAATAGCACGGTGAATAATTTCTGGTTCATCAGTACTACTCCCAATTTTTCCGAGTCCCCGTGCAGCAATCCGACGGACATTTCCTTGACAGTGGTTAGCTACTTCTGTACCAACAACTTCGGCTAACAAATCAAATGCTCTTGAATCGCCAATTAATGCTAAAGCTTGAATAATATATGCCTGCACGCCCTGATCAGCAGAACTACGGAAAGCAATAATCAGTGGGTCTACGCTTGCAGGTGCTAGCTTTACTAAAGCTTCAACTGCTGCTTTACCTACAGAAGGGTGATGATGGCCAAAAGCTTGAATTAAAGCAGAAATCGCCCTGACTTCCGTAGTTTCACTAGCAGAAATTGCAGCAATTGCAGATACCGCATCATTTGGCACGAGAGCATGGTTTAATTGGGAAATCAGTTCCTCAGTATTCACAAACTTCTGTGTATTCATAATTGTTAAAGATTGCAGATATGAAAGAAATTGTTGATTACGAAGATTGTAAAATTGAACAGAGTTATATCCCCGACTTCTCGAAGAAGCCGGGGATCTTATTATCAAAAAACCTCTAACTTAAAGTTGAATCAATAAATCATCAATTGCCTGAAAAATTAACTCAGTTATTTCCTTATCTATTTGTTCTTGATCTAACAAAGCTTCTAAAATACGTTTTAAATTTAACAGTTTCAAACTGTTAGGAACCCCAGCAGCAAGAATTGCATCTATTGCTTGACGATGACCAACAGCCCCCAAATCAAATATGGCCGCCCAGCGCAAATACATATTATCATGATGCAAATTATTAATAATACGTTCAATGTACTGGGGTTTTTGGGTTAAAAGAAACAAATATCGTGCCGCAGCACATTGTACTCGCTCAGATGCATGATTGAGAAAGGGTTCTATTTGGGAACGAGCAGACCATACTTGTAAAGTTGCTAGGGCTTCTATTAAGGCTTCTAATGGTTGCTCTTGAGAGGATTGCAGCAGTTTCAGCAAAGGCTCAACAGCCTGCTGATCACCAATAGCTGCTAGAGCCTGAATTACGGCTTCCCGCAGGTGCAGATCATCACATGTCAATGCAGCAATCAACGCTGGTACAGCTTGCGGGTTCTTTAATTGTCCTAAAGCACGTGCAGCTTGACGGCGTAGAGGATACCCTCCAGATGGAATACGATAGCGTTCATCAAATAGGGCTTCACACAACGCTGTACAACCTGCTTGTACCTGATGCTTTCCCAACCACCAAGCAGCGTAATAACGAATTTGGTTATCTTCGCCCTTTAGTGCTGCGATCGCTGCTTCTTGGGAAAGAATTGGTTCAACAGAATATGCAGCAGTCATTTGATTTTGAATTGGGGATAGGGGATAGGGGATCGGGGAATGGGGATCGGGGATCGGGGAATGGGGATCGGGGATCGGGAATCGGGGATTGAGGAATAGGGATTGGGAAAATTCATAAGAAAAGATTCTTCCTTGTCTTCCTTGTCCCCTTTCCCCGATCTCTGATCCCCGATCCCCATTCCCTATTCCCTATTCCCTTTGTTCTAAGAGGCTGGTGAAATCTTAACTATCTTACCGCCACGCTTATGAATTTCTTGGTAGGTAGCTGAGAGCCTTTCATAAGGTACGGTGTAAACTTGTCGGCTACGACGCACTGCAACTTTTGTGTTTAATCCACCAGCGATCGCTTCGATGATGAACATGCGACTATCTCCCAATGCAGGAGAAGTGATTAAAGTTGGTGCAATTGATGCGAAGCCAAGACCTACGGATGATGGTGGCACAATTGAATTTGACATATTCATGGCAATTTTTGAGCGCAGGCGCGAATTTTTGCCACCAAATTGAGCGTTGTCGCTGTTACCTTTACCACGATAAAGCTCAAAAATACGGTTATATCCTACCGTCTTCATACCAGGAATTGACTGAAATCCTCGGTAATAAGGAACAACATAATTACCAAAGGCATTGTCATATTCTGAACTGTAAATGTACGATTCTATTTCAGCATCGTAACCATTAGAAGCATACATATCCGTGTGATATGCAATTTCTGATTGATCGTAGGGTGCGCGTCCCAGCAAATGCTTATAGTTCAATTCAATGAACCGTACTTGGGAATTTTTATAAAAGAAACATTCCCTGTAAAATTCAGATTTTGCAAGAATTTCTACAAATTGTTTAACGCTGATTTTACCGTTACGTAACATTGCTTCAGCGCTGATAAATTTTTCGCTAGCGTACACTCCTTGACGACCAAAAATTTGCTCGTAAGCAGCCCGAAATACTAGCTGCAATTCATCTTCACTCCAATTTTGACGCAGCTCGGTTTTTTTGCCTATGTCATCTCTAATTGCTAGGCGTTCTGCGACTGAAGTAGTCATCTTGACAATCGCTCCATGTTTACGAATGTTTTATTGTTTTTGTTCTCAAATACAACGAATGGCTAATTGCTAATTGCACTCTTGCTAGTTGTTAGTTGTTGGTTGTTAGTTGTTCCAGACAACAAACAACTATTAACGCTCAACAATTACTAACTACTAACCAGTTTCAATTAGCCATTAGCCATTAAAAAAGGACAAAGGACCTTGCTGTATAGATTTAGCTCAATGCGTTAATTGCATAGTTGATATAGGTGTTGGCTTCACCACCAACATCACCTGTCAAACCATGATTGTCACGCACAAATTCTAGAGCCGCTACATACCAACTAGGAGACAAGCCAAGAGCGCCGTTGAGTTCTTTTAAGCCTGCAACTACGTATTCATCCAAGGGACCAGTGCCACCAACTACACAGCAGTAGCTGATAGTACGCAAGTAGTGATCAATATCACGTACGCACTTAGATTTACCTTCTGGAGTAGAAGCGTACTGAGGCCCTTGCATTTGGGTAGTGTAAGGGAATTTTTGATAAACGTGATTAGCTGCTGCTTCTGCCCATTTTTGACCGTTTTGAGTAAATGCTTGGGCTGCTTGTAAACCAGCACGAGCACGATTAAAACGACCAAATACTGCTTGCAGTTCAGTGTTGCTTAGGTAAGAGCCGCGCACATCAGCAGCAGAAATTGCTTCAGTTAATGGGGTTTTCATGATTTAATTCTCCAAAAATTGCTAACTAAAAAGAACTCAAAAATTTATTGCTCAAAATTTACACAAAGAGCCGTATATGCAACTTATTTTTATATGCCTTATGTAATTACAAATGACCCAGGTATAATGACAAAAGACACTTTTAAATTATTGCAATCTCCGACCAGTAAAATTTTTAAGCAACGGCTGAAGCAGCGCGGTCAAAATAGCTAGCAACTTCAGACATTAACTGACTGCAATCACCTCTGGTAATGCCATTAGAATCGTTAGCAATGCTGATGGCAGCTTCTTTCATTTTTTGAATTCCAGAAGCTACAGCATCACCAGGAGTACCAAGAGCTTGATAAGTTTCACGTAAACCGTTCAAGCAGCGATCATCCATAGCGCTGGAATCACCTGCTAGTACAGAGTAGGTAACATAACGCAGAATAAATCCCATATCGCGGATACAAGCAGCTTGATTGCGGTGATGGAAGCAAGCACCACCAGGATTGAACACTTGTGGACGTTCTGCTACTAAACCACGATAAGCATTAGCAACAATAGAGGAAGCATTGCTGGTGAGTCTGTTAACAATATCTAAGCGCTTGTTGCTATCAGCAACTACTGCTTGCAGAGCGTTGATTTCGTCACCGCTTAAGTAAGCGCCTTTTCTATCAGCCTGTTCAACTACTCTGGAAAAAGCATCAAGCATTTTTTTCTCCTCGTATTCACAGCAGCAAATTCAAATCATTAAATCAGTTTTTTTCTGTTAGAAGCAATGATAGGAATCATGACAAATAGACAGCACGAATCTCGGTAAACATTGCACATACAAACTGAATTCTCATGATTGCTATGTGCAAATATTTAGCCAAAAAAACCTTTATTGTCTTGAATGTTTAAATTGCTTTCTAACCTAGTTCGTATTTTATATGTGGCTTGCGGTCTTTTTTTATAAACTTTATTTAACAAGTGTAAAACTCTAGAGAATTCCGTGAAACCTTTGATATAGCAGGCTTATATACTGATCAACGAATAATAATTTTACATTCAGATACTTTTGTTTATTTAACTTAATATTGTGATTATGTAAAATAAAGAGTAGCAAAAAATACAGAAAATCTAACTTTGCTTTCATAAAAAAGCTTACTTTCTGTTTCTTTTTGATAGACGATCCAATTAAAAATCTGTATTGTACGTAACGATTTGATGGATTTTAGATTTGAGTCAAAATACTTAAAATCTAAATCTGCACTTTTCTCGAAAAATTGTAGCTCAAAGTAGATATTTCTCAAGCTTACGGAAGCTTAGTGAATGAAAAATATGTAAATTTATGTAACAATGAGTAAAGAAGATTCGTAAAGATTTCTCATTTATATTTTTATGGTCAAAATATGACAACTCGTCGTTTTAAAACTTCAAGGAGAGTAGTTAATGTTTGAGGAATAGGTGCAGTGGCTTCAATCCATTCTTCAGAGATTGGATGCTGTAATCTGAGTCGCCAAGCGTGGAGAGCTTGACCTGGTAAATTTACACCCACCGAACGGCCAGAACTATAAACAGGGTCGCCGACAATGGGATGTCCTACATGGGCGCTGTGGACACGAATTTGATGGGTACGTCCGGTTTCTAATTGGAAGTGCATTAATGTATAGTTGCCCAGACGTTCAAGTATTCGCCAATGAGTAACCGCAGGTCTTCCACCTTTTTCTGTTGAGACAACAGCCATTTTTTTTCGGTCTACTGGATGGCGACCGATGGGTAAATCTACTGTACCGCTTTCTGTTTTTGGGACACCGTAGATCACACCTAGATATTCTCGTTGGGCGGTTTTAGCTTTAAGTTGTGCTTGGAGATGTTGATGAGCTAATTCAGTTTTAGCAATAGCGATCGCCCCTGTTGTATTTTTATCTAGTCGATGCACAATTCCGGGACGTTGCACACCACCAATTCCCGGTAGGTTAGGACAATGGGCTAAGATGGCGTTTACTAAAGTCCCATCTGGATGACCAGGTGCAGGATGAACAACTAATCCTGCTGTTTTGTTGAGAATTAATATGTGGTCATCTTCATAAAGGATATCTAAGGGGATATCTTCTGCGGTCAGTTCGAGGGGTTCGACTGGGGGAATGGTAACAGTGATGCGATCGCCCAGTCTCACAATCATCTTTTTGGATATACAGACTTTGCTATTAAGTTGAACCTGACCCTGTTCAATTAACTGTTGGATGCGGGAACGAGATAGGTCTGTTAATTGTTCAGTAAGGTAACGGTCTAAGCGTTCTCCCGGTTCTTCTACTTGTAAACTAATTTCGGTCACAGTTGTATTGATCTCATCTCCAGTTTTTGTAGTTTAGCTTTTCTGGAGAATAGTAGAAAATTTTGTATGTTGGTTGACGTTATTATTTTAACCAATTCTTATCAGATATAGAACAGCAACTTTATCATGCTTCTTTTCTCCCTGACACTTTACGCTTTGCTCTATTTTCATAGTGAGGGGTGACAGCAATGCTGGTATTGCACCCATTGCCAGACTTTACTTTTCAAGTTTATTGTTGTTGGACAAAAGAAAATGTATGTAGTTGTTTTTTAGAGGGGGAAAATACCTTTCCCACTTACCTTTTAATCTTTACACAGCTAAGAGAACTTGGCTGATTTTTGTATCAGAAGCTGCTAATAAAAACGCAGAATAATTTCATGTCAATTTTGGAGCTTTTAAAGTTCCTTCTTTGCTGCGTAGTCATTTTGGCTGCGCTGCACTATTAATATTGAGCATTCAAAAATACTTACTGTTATAAATACATTATTTTTATGATATATCCGGATAAACCTTAATTTAAAAAAATCGAACTATGTTTTGGGATTTTGTATGTTTTGATTCAGAATAAAGTTTTTTGTATAAAACATATATGCATATTATCAAGCATAGAGTTTTTCTCGGTTAAATAGATGCTTTGATAGCTAGTTTGACTTCGTTACTACTTATGCTGATGAAACACTAATTTTCACAGTTCATTTTTCTGAATTGCTCAATTTTGTATCCGGAATAAATTTTAGATTGTGAGAATATGTATATCAACAGTCAAGATAATGCCATTTTGGCTAAAAAAAATCATATCAATAAGCTTATAATGCATTCATGATGACAATTAGTCTACTCTTTATTCATTTAGTAATGTGAACTATCAAGAGTATTTAGTTGTAATTCTTGAAAAGAACAACACTCTCAAATATATAAATGTATCAACACAAACAAAATGGTAGATACTTAGTTGGTAAAAAGTTACTTAAACGATTAATGAAATAAATAAGACAGGACTTAAGCAACTAGCAGATTATTTTAAGTTCGTAGTCAGGCTTAAAGTCCTGATTTTGAGGATGAAAATCCTCACTACAAACAAAAAATGAGATTTAACACCTTGTGTAAGTCCCAATACTGCTCGGATAAGACAAATCGATTAACATTTAAACCCACCAGAGACGTGATATATCGCGTCTGGTACAACTCCAAAATTATGACGAAAATCCTATTCCTTGTAGTATTCGTGTAAGTCCTTTCAGATATACATTCAATCTTAATATGTGCATTTTTGTACACTTAGGTATTGATACTAAAAACCTAGCTCTGAATATAAATAAATTTTTGCTTATGCAAATATTTTCTATTTCACATTCTCTTTATTTCTCAATCGAAAATTTCATGCTGGATTTATCTTTTTTATTCAAATTAGAGTAATCTAAAAGTAAGGAAGATAAATTTTTAGGCATGGAGTAAATTAGTTGAATTACAGCAAAATCATGGAAGCTTAGAGTTGTAATTCTTCACTGTAACTATTCATCGAGATCATCAGTACAATGTTTTAGAGGGTGTTTTCCGAACATATGAAGAAACTGCCTTTTTGAAAGCCAATCACAGCTGCATCTTCTACTCCACTATTAAAATTCGTGCAAAAATCAACCAAAAAGTGAGCAAGTGTAGTCTTCGAGCTTTCCTCTTTGAGTGTAACTGGGTCAAAAGGATAATATTGTTACCTTTGTTCTTGTATCCTTGGCTTTTCCCAGCTTCTTGCCAATGCGATCGCATAAGTTAGGGACGATAAAATCAAATTATTGACAAAATACCCAATATTCACTCTCAAATGAGGGATTTTGAGCTAGTCAATAACTAACTAAGATTACTCGTCAAATCCAATGGATTATATTTTTACCAGTCTGCTTGTATGCTATTTGCTATTCCATCTCGCTACAAGAGCCAACAGCAGAGTCTGTATCAAGTACTAAATATCCTAATATGGCGCTGTTGATGAGGTTTGCTACTGATTTTTGAAACTAATTATCTACTTTATGGATTTTTTATCCTTTTATATGGGTATATGAACCCGCACCATAAGCTAATGTTAAATAGGTGCAATAGCAGGCGCTGTTTCATGGCAACAAGTGGAGCCATTTTGCATTTGTCAATTTTGATTTTATTTGAGAGCAGTAGCCATGAAGATACTTCCTATTAATCGATACAGGTTTTATCAGTCATTACAGCCGTTATTTTTGTTGAAGAAAATAACTAGTAAGTCTACTACCGGTTGTTTGCAAGTTTTTACAGCTTCGGGTTCTTGGTCAATATATGTGGAGGAGGGTAAATTAATTTATGCGTGCTGTACAGAAAAAATGTTTGAGCTGCTTTACAAACACTTGCAGCGTTTAAGTCAAAAAATACCTACTCTCCACAATGGCATCAAAGAGCAATTGCGGGCAATTTTTGAAACTGGGATTGAGAATCAAGCAATACCAAATCCAGATTATCTAGGTATTTGCTGGTTAGTTAATCAGAAATATCTTACTCCATCTCAAGCTGGGATATTGGTGGAACAATTGGCTTTAGAAGTTTTAGAGTCGTTTTTGCTGCTCAAAGAGGGGAGTTATGAATTTACTCCAGAAAGCTTTTTGGATGAAATGCCAAAGTTTTGTCGTTTGGATATGCGCTTGTTAGTCGAACGTTGTCAAAAGCGATCGCATCATGCATCTATTCCTAATGGAAAAACAGAATCTAGCGTTGACACAACAGCATCACAGCCAGACGCTTTTGGACGACGCCATCTAAATCATCAATCAGCTTCAGAATTTGCTCTTACTCCCCGACAACAAACTTCCCAGAGGATATCTAAGGGCGAAGGTAAATCAAATCCTGGACAACAGCATCTCCATGTTGTCCCCCCAACTCAGCAACCATTGCCTAAACCAAGGCAGAATAACGTATTACCTCATCCTGTCAGTCAGAACAACAGTAGCCGTCCTTTAATTTCTCAACCAAATGCTGAGAAAAAAGTTTACACTGTCTTCTGTATTGATGACAGTCCTACTGTGATCAATGCTATTAGGAAATTCTTAGATGATCAAATGTTTTCTGTTATGGGCATTAACGATCCACTCAAGGCTCTAATGCAAATTATTCGCCTCAAACCAGATTTGATTTTACTAGATATTGAAATGCCTAACTTGGATGGTTATGAATTGTGTTCATTAGTACGGAAACATTCTCACTTTAAAGATACACCTATAATTATGATTACAGGTAGAACAGGTTTTATTGATAAAGCTAGAGCAAAACTTGTGAGGGCATCAGGCTATTTAAGTAAACCTTTTACACAGGCAGATTTACTCAAAGAACTATTTCAACACATTAAGTAGCTGTACAAAAATTCAGGATGAATTGTAGATGCACAAACTATCGTGTCATCTTCTCTTTTCTGCAACATATAATTAGTTATACCATTTGAAATTTTGGATTGAGAATGCTTTGTGCTTCTGGCTTAATTTCAATCCATGCGTCGCGATGATTTTTTAAATTGGTATTACTACAAAAATATAGGAAGCAAAACCAAACCAATTATCTCTATGCAATCATTTTTTGCTTCCTCAAACTAGATTGATTTTTACTAGCTTTTATTAAGATAAAAAAGCAAAAATCAGATATTAATAAGGTTTGTTAAACAAGCATTTTGTCATTTTTATTTGTAGTTATATTTCCGCCGTTATATGCTAATAAATCTCAACATTGATATACGTATGAGCTAATAACAGGCAGAGATTTTTCAAAGTTTAATGCTTCATTTCAGAATCTCAAAATTGCCCGATAATTCCGAGCAGGGTACAGAAAGCGGATTTATTCCACGAATAAATCCAAAATCCAAAATTGTCTGACTTACTTAACCTTCTGAGCATAGAGATAACTTAATGGTTAACAGAATTAATTCCGAACCGAAAAACAGTGGTTATCATCGGCGCACATTTAGAACTTCGTCCGAAACAGAAACTGTACTTCAGCGCCGAAATTATTCTCTCTATTCTCCTATCAATAGTGTTATAGCATGGGCAAAACAAGTTAGTTTCCGCACCAAAGCCATCGCCTTTGCTGTTGCGATTTCCACACTACCAACCTTGGGAGTGGGAGCTATGACATATTACTTAGTCAATCAATCTCTCATCAAAGAAATTAGTAATATCAAACAAACTAGCGCCCGCAATTTGGCAGATAATATTGAGCGATTTATGCTGAAACGATATCAAGAAATTCAGCTATTCGCTAACCAAAAATTTCTGACTGACTCCAAACTCAAAGATAGTTTAGATGCCGAAAATAAAGTAGCACGGCTCAATAACTTGCAAGATATCTATCAAATCTATGAAAGCATTGCTGTTGTAGATCTCAATGGTAATGTGTTTTTACAAACCCAAGGTGAATCACTTCCTAATCAAAAAAATCAGGAATATTTTCAAGCGGTTCTGAAAACCAATAAGCCATATATTAGCCAGCCATTGATCACTACAAATATAGAAAAATCAAAAATTTATTTGGCTGCACCAGTTAAAGATAGTATCACGAATAAAACTGTTTATATTGTCCAAGCAGTTGTATCGATACAATCTTTAGGGCAAACACTCAATAAGCTTTCCAGAATTAACGATGAGTACCAATTAATAGATCCTGCGGGTAAGATTTTTTTGGCAACTGATCCCAATCACTTGGGTAGAGATGCTCAAAAAGTTATTCCCAAATGGGATAAATTACAAACATCGCAGCAAGTAGTAACACGTATATTACGAGATCGCAAAGGTAAAGCCGAAGATTTAACAACCTTTGTTCCTTGGCAAAAAACAGCAGGTTTACCAGACTTAAATTGGCAATTAGTCTTGAGTACAGACAAAGCGATCGCTTTGGGAACACAAAGACAATTATTATTGGCATTAGTTGTGGGAACGGTTGTGACGGCCTTATTAGTGGGTGCGATCGCTGCTATTTTAGCCAACCGTCTGACTCTACCAATCCAAAATGCCACAATGGTGGTGAAAAAACTAGCTAGAGGTAATTTTGACAGCCGTATTCATGTCCAAGGAGAAGATGAATTTGCTACCTTGGGAGCCAGTATTAACCGCATGGCTGATCAACTACAAGACTTGCTCAACAAACAAAAAATCGAAGCCGAACGCCTGAAGATGTTTACAAATATTCTCACAGTACTTCGGCAATCACTTAATTGCGAGGATTTATTTAATACCACAGTTGTAGAAGCCAGACAAGCACTAGGAGCGCATCGAGTTGTTGTCTATCACTTTAATCCCCACGGTAGGGGACAAGTGATCGCTGAGTCTGTGGCGCCTGGATTACCAGTAACTTTGGGTGACACCATTGAAGACACCTCGATTGCTAGGCAATTGGTGGAAACCTACACAACCAACGGTATTCTGATCGCCAACAACATCTTTGAGACAGACTTGGTTTCCGAACATCTGAGATTAATGGAAAGACTACAAGTCAAGGCGATATTAGCGATACCGATTCTCAAAGACAATCAAATCTTTGGCTTTTTGATTGCTCATTACTGCTGGGCGCCCCATGTTTGGCAACCTTTTGAAATTAATTTCTTGCGACAGTTAGCAGTTCAAGTGGGGCTGGCTTTAGAACGAGTACATTTACTCGAAGTTAGCCAAGTACTCAAAGATTTTGCCATCCATTTATCTGGAACTTTCAATTCTCAGGAAATCTACAACTTAGCAGTTCAAGATATCCGTAAAGCCTTAAAAGTAGATCGTGTCGTCATCTGTAAATTTGATGAAAATTGGCAAGGTAGTATTTTAGCCGAGTCTGTAGTTGAAGGTTTGCCTGGCGTAGAACAAAGATGGAATGAAGCTGCTGTGCAAGATTACAGAGAAAAGCATCGCCAAGGTGGTGTACTGGCTGCTAACAATATTTATCAAGCAGGTTTTTCGGAAGTTTACGTCAAACAGTTAGAATCTTTTGCAGTCAAAGCGCATCTAGAAGCACCGATTTTGTTGGGTGGTAATTTACTGGGCTTGTTAATTGCCCACCAATGTACCAGAACTCGCGTTTGGCAACAAGCAGAAATTGAGTTATTCGAGCAATTCGCCAGATTAATCGGACTGGCTTTAGAAAGAGCTAATCTTTTAGAACAAAGTGAAAAAGCTTCCGAACAGCAACGTCAGCAAGCAGAACAACTGCAAGAACAACTCAACAGACTTTTAGATGATGTTGTGGGAGCCAAAAGAGGCGATTTAACGGTACATGTAGAAGTTAGCAAAGGCGAAATCGGTGCGATCGCAGACTTTTGTAACTTCATTGTCGAGAGCTTGCGCGAAATTGTCATCCAAGTTAAAGCAGCTGCTACGCAATTAAATAGTGCGATCGCAGAAAATTCAGGAGTAATCAGCCAACTCGCCATTGACACATTCAAACAAACCCAGGAAATAGATCGTTCTCTTGATGTTGTTGATCAAATCCGGCTTTCCATCAAAGGGGTAGCCAAAAATGCTAGATTAGCTACAGCAGTTGCTCGTACAGCCTCTCCTACCGCCGAAATTGGCGACGCTGCGATGGATCTCACCGTCGAAAATATCTTTAGCCTGCGGGATTCAATGGGAGAAACAGCTATAAAAATCAAGCGTTTAGGAGACTACTCGCAACATATTACTCGCTTGGCTTCTTTAATTAAACAAATCTCCTTACAAACTAACTTGTTAGCAATCAATGCTGGAATTGAAACAAGTCGCGTGGGTAGAGATAGTGATGCTTTGATTTCTTTTTCTGAAGAAGTAGCTGCGCTGGCAACTGAAAGTGCTACAGTCACAGGTGAAATTGAAGGAATCGCCGCTAATATTAACCTAGAAGTTAGGGAAGTTGTCAAGACAATAGAATTAGGAAGTGATCAGGTAATAGAAGTAACTCATTTGGTTGAAGATAGCAAATACAGCTTAAATCAAATGCTCAATGTTTGTTACCAAGTTGACGAATTAGTACAGTCAATCTCTCTAGCCACAGTCTCTCAAGTGCAAACTTCTAAAGAAGTCATTCATTTAATGAAAGAAATTGCGAAAGTATCTGAAATGACTGGTGGTTCCTATCGCAAAGTATCCGCTTCTCTGCAAAAAACCTTAGAAATTTACCAACAGTTACAAGCAAGTGTTCGTAGTTTCAAAGTTTAAGTAAACAAGACCGATCCAGATCCCCGACTTCACAAAAGTTGTCGGGGTTCTTGTTGTTCAAATAAGTTAAACATTTAATTAAGAAAAATTAAAAAGATAAATAATGAAAATTGAACAATATTTGACAGTTTTATTTTAATTACTAATTTATAGTTGAGTAACTCCTGAGTAAACATTATTTGCCAATTAATTCGGAATTAATAATATCTACGATAGCTGTTGTTTGTCTACATAGCTTAGAGGTTGTTTGAAAAGTGATTGGCTGTAATTTTAATTACATTATTACCCCCCTTAATCCCCCCTTATAAAGGGGGGAAACAAGAGAAATCCGGTTCCCTCCCCTTTACAAGGGGAGGGTTAGGGTGGGGTAAAAAATATTTGATACATCAATCATGACTTTTCAAATATCCTCTTAGACATATAGTCTTGTTTTTAATTCTGGATTCCGCATTCACCATGTATTCCCTTGTATTTGGTATCAAAAATAATTCCAGCTATGTTAAAAAATAGGGAACTAGAAAACCAGACAAAGTTTCTGGAAGAAGCCAACGGTAATTTGAATACCCTAGAATCTATATTTTTGCAATTAAACTCTCAGTGTCAAAGCTATTCGCCAACGATTGATTTAGCCCTCCAAAAAATCCATTTTATCAAAGCTGGTGCAGAGCTTCTAGGCTTTCCTTTGCTTAGTAATTTTGCTCATCGTTTAGAAGATGCGCTACAAATTTTAAAAAAGCAGACTAACTTTTTAGAAATTGACAGCGAGTTACATAGTTTACTATTATCCGGTGTTGAATGGTTACGTCAGATAGTGGAATTACTTTCTGTTGGCTATGTTATGGATGAACAATGGTTAGTAAGTTTTTGTTTTCCAGTCTTTGAGGAATTAAAAAAGCATGTGAGTGAGCAAAATTTGGCAAATAACAAGACACAACATCCACCATATAACGAACTGGAAGACATCATAGTATTAATTTTTCAAACTGAGGTTGAAGAATACTTACAACACCTCAAATCTTTATTAGCTAAGATAGACAAGTCTAATTTAAAATCAGAAGTCATCATCATAGCTACTCAGTTGGATGATTTGGGAGAACTACTGAATTTAAAAGCATTTACTCAGCTTTGTCGGTCAGTAATACAACACTTGAAAGAAAGTGCATCCTATGCAGATGTAACAGAAATTGCTCAATTAGCCTTATTGACATGGCAGCGATCGCAAACATTGATACTGACAAGACAATTTGAGCAATTACCCACTGAAATTGTGACTAACTCAGATAAAAAAGTTAATATTTTTGAGGAATTTACAGTATCAGAATCGTTGTTCCAAAACGACAATGTCAAAACAAGTAAAAAGTAAAAAGTAAAAAGTAAAAAGTAAAAAGAAAGATTCCCACTGATAAATCTGTGGGCTTGAAAAAAGGACACCTTTTACCTTGCACTACGTGTCTCGGTAAAATTATGAGTGTTTAAGTGGGCTTGATACCCACAACTGAAGTTTTTTATGAGTGCCTTTTAACTTTTTACTTTTTACTTTTAACTTGGAGCGAAGCGACTGTAAATAAGATTGATCATAACGGACGATAACCAGATAAAATCTTGTGCATGTTCACCACCGATCCAATCACCATGATCGCAGGTGCTTCAAATCCAGATTGCTCAACTTGCTCTACAATTGTTCCCAATTCACCGATTAATTCTTCCTGATCTGGACGCGTACCCCAACGTACCAAAGCAATGGGAGTTTCCAGACTCAACCCCGCCTTTATTAACTCTTCGGTAATATAAGCCAGATTGTGAATTCCCATGTATATTACTATCGTTTCCGAACCGTGAGCGATCGCACTCCAATTCACAGTTGGTCGATACTTCCCTGCTGTCTCATGACCAGTAACAAATGTCACCGAAGAACTATACAATCGATGAGTCAAAGGAATACCTGTGTAGGCTGGAGCAGCAATTCCCGATGTAATACCTGGCACAACCTCCACACTTACTCCTGCTAGCAACAATTCTTCCATCTCTTCGCCACCGCGACCAAAAACAAAAGGGTCGCCCCCCTTCAACCGCACAATGATCGCATGTTCTTGGGCTTTCTCAATCATTAACTGCGTCGTTTCTTCCTGCATCAAAGAATGACGTCCTCGGCGCTTACCAGCATTAATTCTTTCAGCTTGGGGATTAATCATTTCTAGAATTGCGGGACTAACCAAAGCATCATAAATAACAACATCTGCACACTCCAACAATCCCTTACCCTTGAGTGTCATCAACCCCGGATCTCCCGGTCCCGCACCAACTAAATAAACTTTTCCCAAACAATTTTTCCCCTCTTTCTTGGCGTCCTTGGCGTTTTGGCGGTTCATTCTTGGATCAAATCCCAAACTAAATCAGCTAATTCTGCACTTGCTCCTAGAGGTTCTGCTAATTGCAAATCCACATCAGGAAACTGTAATTGTAACTTTTCTGTTACTTGAGCGATCGCATCAGTTATTCCACCCGCGAATAAAAAGTATGGCAAAATTGCAATTTGCTTGTTTCCAAGATTGATCAACTCTTTGACTTTGACTTCTAAACTGGGAGGTACAGACCAATAAGCATTGACTGCACCTAAATTTTTTCCTATTGTTTCCACTGGCGTTTGCGAACCCGGACGGCGACTACCGTGGGCGATCAGAATTCTCGCCGTCGCTGTTGTAGTGGCGAATTGCTTTGCCAACAACAACTCTAAACCAGAGTGACTACCTAAATATGGTTGTAATTCTATCAAAATCTCTTGACTAAGAGCCTGTCTAGCCAACGCTACCTCAGTGGGAATATCATCCATCACATGTACCCCTGGGAGCAAAAATAATGGCACAACTTTCAGGCGAATCTTATCACAAGCAGCTGAATTTCTTACAAACTTGATGATCTGCTGATGCAAAGGTTCTGGGTTGAGTTCTAAACACGCTGTATCAACTACAATTTCAGATCCAACACTTTGGACTTGCTCAATTACCAGCCTTGCTAACTGCTGCATCGCAACTCCTGGGCGCGGATCTCGGCTACCGTGGGATACTAGTAAACATGCAGGCATCATTAGCAAAGGTACAATTTAATACATCTAGTTAATTTATTTTAGCAAATTCTAAATATTACTTTTATTATTTTTTGTTGGTTGTTGGTAGAAAAATAATTTTTCCAACAACCAACACACAACTAACACCAAATACTAATTAACTACGACTGCTTTTCGGCGACAGGATCAGCAATGTAACGGAAAGTTGGTTCAGAATTCCAAGGGCCACGCTCATCTTTGCCATTTGTGGACAAGTTGTAGTAAATATCAACCGTGCTATCAGGTTGGATATTCCCAAAGAATGGATCTGTTAATTTACCCAAAGAATCTAGTGCTTTCATAAACATTTGGGTGTGAGAGATTTCTCTAGTCAAAAGATGAACTAAAGTATTTTTACTACCTTCATCTGGTGCTAGTTTAATCAATGCTTCGTAAGTCTGACGCGCACCAGCTTCAGCAGCAATATCAGCTCTTAAATCGCGGACAACATCACCACCTTCATTGACGTAATTAGCATTCCAAGCAACACCTTGGCTATCTAGTAAATGTGGCCCCATACCCCGTACAGAAAACAAAGTACTTTTATAAGCTTCAGTTTGGTCAACATTTTTGGTATGAGCTTCGATGAGTTTACCCACCATTTCTAAATGACCAAACTCTTCTATTGCAATATCTTGCAGCATATCCCGAATTCCAGGGTTTTCACAGTGAAAAGACTGAGTCCAATATTGCAAAGCCGCCGTTAATTCACCTGTTGCACCACCAAACTGCTCTAAAAGTAATTGGGCAAAACGTGGATTAGCTTCTTTGACATTAACGGCATGAATTGTCTCTTTTTTATGAAAAAACATCGATTAGTTTCCTCTCTTGAAATTTTTGATTTGACATCAAAATAATGTGGATAAAGTGTTGATCAAAAATTTAACTGCTTCATCCACACACTAGATAATTACCAGTTGCAATATCTCACAACTAACTACTAGTATTTGCAAAAAATATGTTTGTGACGCTGCTCTATTTAATAATGTTAAACATTGCAGCAAGTCTTCACCTTCTCCTAAAGAATGACTTGCTGTTCAATTATTTCTAACTAAAGCTTTATTTCTTTCTGACAAAAACTTCATTAAAATCTAAAATCGTTATCTCAATCTCATAAGTAGGTTGGCACAAAAAAGCTAACTAGTGAGGATGCTCCTCAATACCTCATTGCTGTTCAGCCTTATAAGTGTAAAACTGGTCAAAAGCTCCCAGTGTCTCAAATTTATAACCAGGTGTAGAGGGTAAAACAGAGTCAACCCTCAATGCAGGTATTAAAGAATTCACATTTAAATCTGTACGATAAATACTAAAAACAATAAAATCTTGACGTTCGGTACTCTCAGCGATGATTTCTCGGATTTGCGGTTGGGCAGAATTTACTACCTGCCTGCAATTAAACTTTATGACATTTTCTAAAAATTTTGGAGTTTTTTTACAGACATTTGTGTTGAGATATTCTGTCAATCTTTGTGCTGCGTAATCTTCATATTCAACTTGATTGGGATTAGTCTGAGTCATTACTACTCCCAAGGCAGCTAGACCAAAGACTCCCACATATGTCATAATGTTCAGAAATCTCATTTTTTAAAGGGTAATTTGCTGTTGTCTTTAGACTCAAGATTACCTGAGTCCGTTCCTTGAAAAATTTTTGGATAAATTTCTCAAGGAAGTGCTATAATCAGAAACGCAATGGCGAGCGTAGCCAAGTGGTTAAGGCAGAGGATTGTGGTTCCTCCACTCGTGGGTTCGAGTCCCATCGTTCGCCCTCAGTAGTCAGCTACAGTATATGCTTAGTCGTACTAAGGTTGGCAAGATTTATAAGGGAAGATTAACTCAAATATCAGGTTTCTCTGATTGATATGTGGGTTTGTGTATTTATCTGTCCCCAAATAAAACTTTGATGACCTATATTTATTTGATAGTACAGGCTTCCAGATTACTCCAAAATCCAAAATCGTTCGACTGAGCGATCACGACGAAGTCTAAAATCCAAAATCGAATGACGGTGCGCTAGTAGTAGCATAGGAATTAAATTCAAGCGGTAATAAAAGCTTGAATTATTGGATTTGCTAATTCTAGTAGGATTAATTCTACCCGATCCACGTTCTAGCATTGGCGATCGCTAACCTAATAAATAAAGATAATTGTTGAATCTGCACACTGAAATAGGGGTACAGCCGGGATACGTGCAAAATGGGACACGTTGTAAAGTTTTGTAAAA
>NZ_JCACKS010000242.1:0-36308 GCF_059505505.1 Pelatocladus sp.
TATTATTTACTTTCTTAATCTAAACAAAGTTTTGAAAGTAAATAAAAATTTATTATAGCGGTTCTCGCTCAGATGAGGTACATTCTCAAAGTTGAAATGATTTATCTATGAAGTCTAGCTATACTTCATTAGCATAGGAAACGCTATAACATCTGAAGGAACAGTAATTGCTCCTCAAAATAAGCGTGCTTATGTAGCCTATTTTATAGACCAAATATTTTATATTTGATTATTTGTTTTTCAAAATATATTCGTTCAGTACTCTATTTCTTAATCATCCTGATTTTTTCGCTTTTCTCATGATGTAATCTCTTTGTACTTCAATTTGAAGTGCGGAATGTGGGTTACAATAAATACTTAATTGTTATCCAAGACTCAGTATTTTCCCTGTAAATAACGAAAAATATGTCAACTTTTTAATTATTATTTATTTTTATTCACCTTTTTTTTGCAACGGAAAAACATTATTTAAAACATATTTTAGATTACAAATATGATTGCATCATCACTAACGGCTTCTCAAAGAGTAATCCAAAATCCAAAATCGATTGACAATCATGGCTAGTAGTTTCAAAAATTTTATCTACTTAATTTATGGATGCTGAACCTGCTAGATAAGCTGTTGTCCAGGCACTTTGGAAATTAAAACCACCAGTTACACCATCGATATCTAAAATTTCTCCTGCAAAATAAAGACCAGGAACCAATTTACTTTCCATTGTTTTAAAGTTGATTTCTTTAAGATTTACACCACCACAAGTGACGAATTCTTCTTTAAACACTCCTTTCCCATTAATGGAGTATTGTCCTTGGGTAAGTTCTTGCACTAATTGATTTAAAGTTTTGTTTGATAATTCTGCCCAACGATTTTCAACAGAAATACCTACACAAGAAACAATGTATTGCCAGAGGCGATGGGGTAAGTCAACATCGCGATGAGATGTAATCAGACGCTTTGGTGAATTATTTTTAACTGTCAATAATTGTTGACGCACTTGTTCTTGTTTGAGATGCGGTAGCCAATTAATAATTAACGTAGCTTGATAATTACTAGCGTGCAACATTCTTGCACCCCAAGCAGATAATTTCAACACAGCTGGGCCACTTAAACCCCAATGGGTAATCAATAATGGGCCTGTTTGTTCTAGATGAGGGTATTCCGGTACAATTAGCCGCAATTTCACAGGATTGACACTCACACCAGCCAACTCTGTAAGCTTTTGATTTTTGATATTCAAAGTAAATAAAGATGGGACTGGTGACTCGATAGTATGTCCCAATTGTTGAGCTATTTTATAGCCTATGGGATTACTACCTGTAGCTAAGAGCAAGCGATCGCACTGTAATTTCTCCTCAGACTTCAAAGTGATCTCGAAATGGGAAAATAGAGGGTCAGACATAGAAATTTCCATTTTCCTTGGACTGTTGCCCTTTATACCTCCTAATTTCACCGATGTCACCGCAGTTCCTATACGCAGTTCTACTCCAGCTGCTTTGGCTGCACTCATCAAGCATTTAACGATGGTTTCTGAACAATCTGTAACAGGAAACATTCTGCCATCAGCCTCAGTTTTTAACTCCACACCATGAGCCTGAAACCAGATGATAGTATCTTTAGGTTGAAAGCGCGTAAAAGCACCCAATAGTGCTTTGTTACCTCTGGGGTAATTTTTTACCAACTCTCGCGGTTCAAAGCAAGCATGAGTAACATTGCAGCGTCCACCACCAGAAATACGAACCTTAGCTAATGGTTGGTGGCTAGCTTCGAGTAAAATTACATGGGCGCGAGGATTAGTTTTAGCAGCTGCGATCGCAGCAAAAAAACCAGCCGCCCCACCACCTACAATTATTATTTGCAATTTTGTCATTTGTCGTTGGGGATCGGGGATTGGGGATTCTCCAGAGGAGACGCACTCGCGTTCGGGGATTGGGGATTAGGGATTAGGGATTGGGGATTGGGGATTAGGGATTGGGAAGAGACTTGTTAAATAATTCTCTCTTGTCCCCAACCCCCGCTCCCCAATCCTCACTCCTCTGATTCAAATTTATCTTTTTCTGATCCACATACAGGACATACCCAGTCTTCAGATATATCTGCAAAAGCTGTGCCTGGTGGTATACCACCATCTATATCACCTTCTTCTGGGTCATAGACGTAACCACAGACTGTGCATACATACTTTTCCATTTTTCTTTTTTCTCAATTACATTTTTTATATTGCTTTAATATTACTTCTATTCACCACCACTCTAGTCGGATGGGGAATTTCACGAAAGAGCTTAAGAGGTTATTGTCTTAAGTAAAAATAAGTTTAAACTAATACACTTTATTTGATAAAAAACAGTGATTAACGAAAATATTCTGTGTTCCTATATATAAGTCTGTTTGCTTTTAATATCAGGTTTCTAGTTTGCTCACAGTATTCTGTATTTGACTCGAAAATTACGCAAATATACGATTTGTTATACCAAGTCTTTAATCTTATTCTGAATACTTAAGAGAGAAAAGAGTACACAACAGTGACCGAAAGGCCAAAGTTTCCTAATCTCATTCGTGAGTTGAGAAAAAGGCTAGGACTTTCATAGGAGCAACTAGCTTGTCAGCTGGGCGTTTTGTTTGAGATGGTTAACCGTTGGGAAAATGGTCGTGCTATTCCCTCACCAATGGAGATGAAGTTGATTAAGCAACTTCTGATAAAAATACCTACTCAAAATCAAGAATTATGGGAGCAATATTTTTCAGAACAAGAGCCGAACAGATGAGAATTTGAGGAAAAGTCATGCCAGAAAATGAGCGGGAAAAAATACGTCATCTGTTAGTTCTGCAAGACTTGCAAGGACAGCGAACTATTCCTTTGAAAGAGGCTACATATTCTCTTGGACGGGATATCAGAAATGCGATCGTACTTCGTTCTCGATCTGTCTCCAGACAGCACGCCATTTTATTACGAGTAACTCTACCAGATACAGAGCAATATGGCTTTCGGATTATTGATGGTAGTTTTAAGGGAAAAAAAAGTACAAATGGACTATTTGTCAATGGTATGAAATGCTTTTCTCATGACCTCAAACATGGAGACGTGATTGAATTTGGCAACAATCAGGTCAAAGCCAAATATTATGCGATCTCGAACTTATCAGAGCAAGCTTTTTCGGAATCTTGCGTTGCTGAGGATATATCTGGCTTCTTATCAGAACAAGCTAATCCTGTTAATCCCTTTGAAACTCTCAGTGTCCCCACAGATAGTGTTGAAGGTGCTAGTGAAGTTGCTTTGGCTCGGTTGGCGTCTTTCCCAGAATTGATTCCCAATCCTATCATTGAGATTGATTTAGAAGGAAAAGTGACTTATCTCAATCCTGCTGCGGCCTTGAAATTTCCTAACATCAGACAATTAGGTGTACAACACACAATTTTGGCAGGACTGGCGATCGCTGTTCAAAATCAGCAAGGAAATTCTTTTATTCGCGAAGTAGAAGTTGGTGAAGAAGTGTTTGAACAATCAATTCACTATCTTCCCGAAAGTGATTTAATTAGAACTTTTATCGTTAGGGATATTACAGAGCAAAAGCAAGCTGTAATGGAATTACACCATCGCGATCGCCTACTGCAAGCTGTAGCAGAAGCTACTAATTCTTTACTGGCAGAAATGAACTATGAAAAAGCCATTGACAAAGCCTTGGCGGTGCTGGGTGAAGCTGCTCAAGCAGATCGCGTTTATTTGTTTGAGAACCATCTCCACCCTGTGACTACTGAAATGGAGATGACACTACGATTTGAATGGAGAAGCGATTCTGTACACTCCGAAGGCACTAGACAAAATCAACCCGATAAATTTTCTGGGTTAAACCACTGGTATACTCCTCTGTCTCAAGGAAAGTCTATTCAAAGTTTGACTCAACAATTAAGTGTTACTGACCAAGCAATTCTCCAAGATGAGAGTATTTTATCTCTGTTACTTGTGCCTTTACGTCTAGATGAAAACTTCTGGGGTGTCCTGGGTTTAGCAGACTGTTTCAAGGAACGCCAGTGGTCAAGGCACGAAGAATCGACTCTCTTAACAATGGCTGCTAGTATCAGTGGTGCTAGAAGGCGACAACAGGTGGAGGAAATGATTCGTTACCAAGCTCTCCACGATTTGCTCACAGGATTACCGAATCGCCTATTGTTTAAAGAGCAGTTAGCCAGGACTTTACCGAATGCAACTCGTAGAGAAGAGAGTTTAGCTGTAATTTTTCTGGATTTGGATCGATTCAAAACTATTAATGATACTCTGGGACATACACTCGGCGATCAATTATTACAATGTGTTGCTCAAAGATTACAGAAATCCCTCAGAGCTGGTGACATTGTTGCTCGCTGGGGAGGCGATGAATTCATTATCTTATTACCCGATGTTAATTATGTGGACGAAGTAGCCCAAGTAGCCCAAAGAATCCTACAAGAATTAGAAACAGCTTTTGATATAGAAGAAAACGAACTTTATATCAGTGCTAGCCTTGGTATTGCTCTATTTGACGAGCATAGTCCTGATGTTGAAACTTTGATTCAGCACGCGGATGCAGCTTTGTATCACGCTAAAGACGAGGGTAGAAATAATTTTCAATTTTATACAACTTCTATAAGTTCTAAAACTCCTGAAATACTGACTTTAGAAAAGAGCTTACGCTATGCTCTAGAACGAGAAGAATTTGTTGTTTATTACCAACCTCGCGTAAATATTGACACTGGAAAAATCACTGGTATGGAAGCACTGCTGCGTTGGGAACATCCAGAGATGGGACTAGTTGCTCCCAATAAATTTATTCCCTTAGCAGAGGAAAGCGGATTAATTATCCCAATTGGAGAATGGGTTTTGCGAACAGCTTGTAGGCAAAATAAAGCTTGGCAAGATGAAGGATTACCTAATTTGACTATGGCTGTCAATCTTTCTCTCAAACAGTTCCGCCAACCGAAGTTGGTGGAGACAGTGGCTCTGATTTTAGATGAGACGGGGTTAGAACCACATTTCTTAGAATTAGAAATTACAGAAACAACTGCTATTGAGGATCTCGAATTCACTAGAACAGTGTTGCAACACTTAGAGAAGATGAGAGTTCATCTTTCTATTGATGATTTTGGCACGGGTCATTCTTCTCTGTCACGTCTACAGTTGTTACCACTCCACAATTTAAAAATTGACGGTTCTTTCATCCGTGATTTGACTACAGATGTGAAAGTGGCTCATATTGTCAAAGCGATAGTTAGCTTGGGGCGGAATCTAGGGTTGAAGCTAACCGCCGAAGGAGTAGAAAAGCAAGAGGAACTGGAGTTCTTAAAATCTATTGACTGCGAGGATGTACAAGGTTTTCTATTTTACCGTCCGCTTACTGCTCAAAAAGCAACGGAAATTCTTTGGGATGAAGGAATAAAAAATTAATGATGGACCCAATACTGCTCGGATCAGACAAATAGATTGACATTTAAACCCACCAGAGACGCGAAATTTCGCGTCTCTACTGAAAGTCTACCGCAGGTTTGCAAGTGATGCATTTAACCACCCGTCAAAGTTCTGTGTTTGTGTAGCAGAGGGATTGACTACAGGTTGTACTTGATACTTATTGGCAGGTGGAGAAGCCAAACTGACAGGGTAAATGCGGAGTTCATCTTGATGGAAGACTGCTACCTGGATCATGTCTGTGGGTTGGTAATCTTTAAGGCGATCGCTTAGTTGATTCGCTGTTACTTTTATGCCATCAATTGCCAGTAGTTCATCTCCAGGATCAATCCCTGCCAATTGTGCAGGAGAACCGATTTCAACAAATTTAATTATGTCTCGTCCGTGTTCGTTACCGACTCTCATACCTAAATAAGGTTCTGTTTCTGTGTGTGCTACCAACTGCAAGCCAAAAGGCTCTAAGTACTGATTGAAAGGTAATTCCTCAGTACTATCTATGTAGCGTTTAAAGAAATCAGATAAATCTATTCCTGCAACAGATGTAATTACTTCCTGCAACTGTTCTGAAGTATAACCAATTTCGCTTTTGCCAAATTTCTGCCACATTTGCATCATCACATCATCAAGCGATCGCTTGTTGTTATGGCGACAACGAATCAGCAAATCTAGCAATAACGATATCATTTCTCCTTTTAAATAATAGGATATCTGGGAATTACCACTGTTGGCATCCTGACGATATAGTTTAATCCAAGCATCAAAACTAGATTCCGAAAGGGGTTGTACTTTCCGCCCTGGAGTTGTTAGATATCTTGTAATTTCTTTACCCCAGTTATTCAAAAATGATTTGAGATCGTAAATACCAGCCCGTAAGGGAATTAGCAAGTCGTAGAAACTAGTTGTTCCCTCACAGAACCATAAACAAGGGGTATAGTTTTCTTGATCGTAATCAAAAACTTCCAGTTCCTTGGGACGAATGCGTTTGACATTCCACAAATGGAAAAATTCGTGGGCTACCAATTGCATGAAACGATCATATTTTTCGCGATCGCGAAATCCTAAACGCTGGTAAATCAACGAACAACTATTTTTATGCTCTAAACCCCCGTAAGCTTGGGTAAATAAATGCACCAGAAACACATATCTTTCATAAGGCAAACCGCCAAACATTTGTGCTTCAACTTCAATAATTTTCGTGATGTCAGCAATCATCTGCTGCGCCTGAAAATTGCCACGTCCCCAGATAGCTAGTTCGTGAGGTTTACCCTGTACTTGAAAGTGATATAGTTGATGAGAACCAATCTCAAAAGGACTATCCACAAGGGTGTCGAAATCCAAAGCACAAAAAGTGTTGACTTGTCCCGGAACAGGCGGTAGCGCTGTAGTTACCTGCCATTCTGGCCGTGGTGTCACAATTGTCACGAAAATTGGTTGCTTGTCAAATTCTGGTATCCGAAAAAACAGCGCTGCACCATTAAAGTAACCGTGTGTAGAATCTAAATGATTTGTACGTACGGTAAGTTCGTTAGCAAAAATGTGATATTTTATAGTAACTTTTGATACATTATCTGTTTCGATTTGCCAATGATTTTTACTAATTTTTCGCCAATTTAGAGGTTTATTATTGGCAACAGCAGTGAAATCTTGTAGATGTTTAGCATATTCTCGCACCAAGTAAGAACCAGGAGTCCAAACTGGTAATTTTAAATCGAGAGTAGAAAACAGGTAGCCCACAAGGTGTAAAGTCACCTCAAACAGATGATTTTCTGGTTGAGGCATTGCCACCTGATAGTGAATGGTCGGTAATTTTTTTTGAAGGCGCGTATCGGTACAAGGTGCTATTGTTTCATTCATCTGAACTTAAGAGTAAACCTTACAGAATTATGAGTCAAAAGATTAATTTAACTCATAACTCCTAACTCATAACTCTTGTATGCACAAACTGCCATAATGACCTGAAAGTATTAAACTTTGCCAGCCAGATTGATCATTTGGCGAAAATTGACGAGATAAACCACTTGATTAGCAGTGTCAATTTTTATCCAACCTTTTTCGTTTAATTTTTTCATAATTTTGGTAGTTTCTTCAACCCCAATTTCTGTGACATCTGCTAAATCTTTAAAAGGGATGTTAAAAATTTTTCTACCTTTGTCTGATTCTTCACTACAGCTTTCGCCCAAGCTGACAAGAGTGTGAACAAGTTTGACTGCTGGTGGACAGGAGCGCATTTGCAAGCGTACGTTTGCATGTCGTAGTCGTCTCACCATCAATTGCAGCATTCGGTGGTGTAGCTGTGGGTCTTTAAATAAGATATGAATAAATTTTTCTCTAGAGATACTCAGTAATTTTACGACTGAAAGAGCAATCACATCGGTTGAACGAGGAGATTCATCCAAAATAGCCATTTCTCCAAAAAAATCGCCCCGACCCAAAATAGCCAAAGCTACGGAATCTTCGCCTACCGTGCGCCGAACTTTGACCCAACCAGAAACTATAAGGTAAACTGCATTACCCCAAGCATCTTCCATCAACACAGCTCGTCCAGCTGGGTATTCGTGTTCAACAGCAACCGAAAGTAACCATTCCAGAGTTTGTGGATTGGCTGTATTTATTAAAGGGAAAAGTTCACTAAAAACCTCTTTATGCATGTAATGCAGGAATTATATATTTCACCGTAACTTTTTGGTTAATTGCTCTAGAGTTTCATTACAGCACAAAAATAATGCGATCAAAATCGGCGGTTTTACTGAAAAAGGGTATGTGAGACAATCCTTTAAAAGTATCAGCAGACCAAAAAAAGCTTTGCGATCGCACTTTGGAAAAAATTTTCGATTTCCTGAGTTTTTACAAAATTGAAATACGAAAGGTAAAAATTTACTTGAACTTCGCCGCACAGTTGTTGTTCATAATATTGATGTCAATCTATCAATAGCATGATATTAATTCAATGAATATGTTTATTACTTAAGAAAATGCTTATATTGTCATTTATTTACTTCAGTAGTGATTATTATACAAGTTAAATAAATCACAGCTTTACTAACTAGTAAAGCTGTGCATAAGTCAAAACAAGTATGTTTACTGGCTTTTAAGTTTGCAAATAAATAGTTACTTTTTTGACGTAGTACTGTATAACCAAATTAAATATCTATCTATAAAATGTAATTAAAACTTGACATTTAAACAATAATACTTAAATTTATAGTTCTTTATTATACTTATTTATAATAAATATTAGTGCAATCTATAGCCATAAGTACAAATATCTAAATATAAATATGCTTAATATGAACAGTTTAAGCTTTTGTCATGCAACTTCTACTTCAAATCAAAGTATTGGCTATTGCTTACGTAAGTCTTATACTGATATTTTCTTTGAGAAAAGTTAAGTAAGTAAAGAAAATTATAAGTTATTAATAATACAAGGTATTTATTAAATATAAAAAACATTAAATTTCCTGGTATTTACGGATAGATTTATAATAAAAAATTAAACATTATGTTTATTGATGGTATTAGGATAAAAAATAATCAAACAAAGTAGACAGTATGAGTGATTATTCTAAAATTTGGTTTTAATACTGTTTAACTTTTTTTATATGTCGAACTGATAACTTTTTTGTCCAAAACACCAGCATTTCCAATCATTGGGATGTTCATAATTTCATCCTTTATATTGGTCAGTTTATCGTTTTTTATGTCTGCAAAATTTAATTACATACCCCAGATAAAGCTTAGTTATACTCTTAGCTTTGTTTAGTTTGTGTATCGGAAAAAAGCAGATACTGTGTGGATATATACTGCTACCAAATAATCTTCTAATTTGATTTCAAGAATATGTGTGTAGACGCCTCTAAAAACATATAGCGCGGTAGATTGCAGATAAAGCCGCCCTTTGTAACGTTAAGGATGAATTTTTAGTCATCACTAGAGGATTCAACTTGTTATCTTAGAAATCAAAGAAATCAAATAAGTTTGCTATATATAGATATTTGGTAACAAAATAAATTGTACTCTTCCTTAGTACGCACAAGTATTTCCTTCAATTTTTATACGCATATTTACTTGTGGGGTCAAGTTGATTTGATGTTTACTTGACTTACAGAGTTTTTATGAATCAATTTACTTTACCTGAATTGTACTGCCCATTTCCATCTCAAATCAATAAGTATGTTGATGTTCTGGAAGATTATGCTCTTGAATGGGTGTTGCGCTTCAATCTTCTGGCAAATGAATCAAGTTATGAGCGCTTCTCGAAGTCAAAATTTTTTTTACTATCAGCAGCAGCATTTCCTGAATGCGAATTGGAAGAGTTAAAAGTTGTAAATGATTGGGTTACATGGCTATTTATTTGGGATGATGTATGCGACATGTCAGCTTTAGGGAAAAAACCTGAATTGATTGAGTTTTTTCATAATAGATTTCTAGAAGTATTAAAAGGTGCAGAAGTTACCAGTAACGATATATCCTTTAGTTACGCTTTAGATAATATACAACAGCGAATATTAGAAAAAGGAACTAAAAGATGGTTTGATTACTTTGTTCATGCTGTTGAGAATTATTTTACTGGATGTATCTTAGAGGCAGAAAACAGATCACAAGGAATTGTACCGAACGTAGATATTTATACAAGTATACATATGTTAAGTGGTGCGATGGAATCTAGCATGGAATTCATTGAATTTTGCAATCACTTAATCATTCCCGATGTTTTAAGAGCAAACGATATTCTCAGAAAGCTCACAAACTTGACGAATAAAATTGTTTGCTGGTGTAACGATATCTTTTCAGCATCTAGAGAAATGGCGAGTGGTGATGTTCACAATTTAGTATTAGTACTGCATTATCAACAGAATCTTTCTCTCGAACAAGCGATGAAACGTGCTGTTGAAATGCACAATCAAGAGATACAAAAAATGATTGATTTAGAAGATTTTCTTCCATCTTTTGGAGAAGAACTAGATTCTGAAATAACCAAATATATCTCAGGACTACATTCCTGGATAAGTGGAAACCTTGATTGGTCTCTTCGCTCTGGTCGTTATCAGAATCTGGAAAAACTAGACTTGCTCAAACTGTAAGGTTAACTAGGGTAACTCATATCTTGCACCAGCTTTTCATCCCGCCAAAAAAATTTTTGGGCTAGTAGCTAAAGTCAGATAAATCTGACTAGGAGAGTGTTTGAGTCCGTTTCAATGGACTTGTACTATTGCTGCGACAATTTATTCTCTGGCGGGATATGGGATAGGTGCAAGATATCAAGTAAGCGATCTTATCCAATTTCACTTTTTTGATGATATCCTTCACTGTTGCATTGGAATCTCAATGACAAACTCAGTCCCTTTTCCTAGTGTAGAATTACAAATTAACTTACCCTTGTGTTTGTCCACAACAATTTGATAGCTAATCGACAATCCCAAACCTGTACCACTTCCAACTGGTTTAGTAGTGAAAAATGGGTCAAAGATTTTTTGTTGCACCTCAGCATTCATGCCATTGCCATTATCAGCAATACGAATCCTGAACATATTTTTTTCTGCTAATTCAGTACTAATAATAATTGTAGGTAATCGAGAATCTTTTTCTCCATTACCTATAGTCCATAACCTATTTCCCTCATTTAATACATCGATCGCATTACTCAGGATATTCATAAACACTTGATTTAACTGACCAGCATAACAAGCAACCTCTGGCAGTTCTCCATATTCTTTGATGACTTGTATATCAGGACAATCATTGTTTGCTTTAAGTTTGTGTTGCAAGATCATCAAAGTATTATCGATGCCCTCATGAATATCTACAGGCTTCATATCGGCTTCATCTAAGTGGGAGAAGTTGCGTAAACCCAAAACAATATTGCGGATACGCGACGTTCCCACTTTCATAGAATCCAATACTTTTGGTAAGTCTTGCACCAAGAAATCTAGGTCTATTTCTTCAGATTTATCAGCAACTTGAGCAGAGGGATTGCGATATTCTTGCTGATAAATAGTAATCAACTCTAATAAATCTTGCACATACTCTTGTGCATGAGTAATATTGCCATGAATAAAGTTGATAGGGTTATTAATTTCATGGGCAATTCCTGCTACCATTTGCCCCAAACTAGACATTTTTTCATTTTGAATCAGTTGAGTTTGGGCGTTTTTTAAATCTACGATTGCTTGTTTTAAGCGATGATTATTCTCGTTGAGTTCCTGTGTTCTGCGTTCAACTTTCTTTTCTAAAGTATGGTTATGTTCTTCTAGGTCTTTCTTTGCTTGTGCCAAACCCTTGTAGAGTATGGCATTCTCTAGAGAGATTGCTGCTTGGGTAGTAATTACTTGTAGAAGTTCTAGGCGATCGCGAGTAAATGCTGCTGTTGTCAAATTATTTTCTAGATACAAAATGCCAATAAATTTGCCCTGATTAATAATTGGAATACATAAAAGACTCTTGGGTCGCTCACGAAGAATATAGCGATCATTTGCTAGGAAATCTTCAAAGTTGGCATCATCAACAACAAATCTTTCTTTTGTGCGTTTGACATAATTAATCAAATTAACCGGAAGGTCATAGCTACAAGAAAGGCTAATTGCAGGAAATTCTGTGTAAGTAGATGCCAAACTGGAATTGGAACTCATAGCAGTAACGGTTAAGTCCAAATCATCACCTGGATTTAGCATTAAAGCACATTTAGAAGCTCCTGCATTTTCCATGACTACTTTCATTAAAGTAGTTAACAGCTGCTCCAGTTCAATTTCTCCAGAGAGTGCTTGTGATGCTTTAATCACAGATGTCAAATCTAAAGAGTCGGAAACACTACTACCAGAGCTAATTAAAGTCTGGTGACTGCTTTGAGTGGATAATGTTGTCTGATGAGAAAAAGTACTTTTTTCACTTATGTATGGACTTAGTTTGTCTTGCTGAAGAATAGGAGCAAGTAATTGGGGGTAGCGTTTGATCAAATCGTCAACTTTGGCTTTAGCTCCCCAGCGCATATAGCAATAATAGGCATCAGTGAGATATGTTTGAGCAATCTTCTGTTTTCCCCATTCTAGATAAAATTTTGCAGCGAGTTCATTAGCAAGAGCTTCTTCATTGATATATTCATGTTCTTTGGCAAGGGCAATAGCGCGATCATAACAGTCAATTGCTTCGAGATATTCACCCAAAACCCGATGCTGCTCTGCCTCTACTAGATAAAATTTATGTAGATAATTCATTGGAGCATGGTTTGCCCAATGCTGAATTTTCTCCTGATTAGCTTGTATTCTTTTAAGAATGAGCTTTTGCTCATATCCAATTTCATTGGGATATATCGCCACCCGCGCCAAAGAATCGTAAAAATAGAATAGAGGAACAACTAGTTGTCCTGTGCCACCCTCTAAATATTTCTCCGCCAGATTAGCATTTTCAACTGCCTGCCAAAACTCCTGAAATAGGTAACACAGATGTAGGCTGCTGAAATATAAATATAAAAGTCCGACTCCATCCTTAACTTCAAGATGAAGTGGCAGCATTTTTTCCTCGTCGTAGGCTTCGCCAATTAAGCGACAAGGATTTTTTACATATCCTAGCAAGTTCAACACGCTCTGCCGATAGATGGCATTCCAGTTAAAAACTGTTTCTTGCTTGATTTGACTGATAGTATTGCTGTAGATCACCATCTCCCGTTCTAACTCTGTGAGTTCTCTACCAATGAAGTATGAATAGCTGCAATGAAACTTAAGACAATAAGCTGCAAATTCTAAGTCTCCTGTTTCTAGTCCAACAGGGTAAGTCTCTAGTAAAGGTTTTAATATTTCTTTGGCATGTTCCTGCCAATGACTGATAGTGCCATAAAATGTCCCAAAAATCTTAGCTTTAACTTCTTTAGCATTAGATTTAGACACTAGACTCAAAGCCAATTTGCCAAATTGATAACCAGATTCAATGTCTTCCACTACGCCGCAGAGCATTAATCCGTAAGTAACATAAGCATAGGCCGACAAGGGAGCATTACCATGTTGGAGCGATAAGTTGATTTGTTTGACGAGAATCAAAGGAAATAAGTTAGGAACCACTTGATAAGCAACAGGAATTGCACTCGATAGAATACGCACTATTGCTAGTGATTGGGCTTGAGTCATCTGCGGTAGATTAATTAAGTCTTCAATGTGCCTACTAGCTAAATTTGATGATATTTCTGCGATCGCTAGCTGTACATCAGATTGAGTGGGATTTTCCGGAAATTCCATCCCTAACAGTTTTAAAACATATAGTGCAGTATTGACAGCTTCTAGTGCTTGGTTCTGCGCCCCATAAGCCTTGATTTTGACTTCATAAACTTTCACTTTCTCCAGCAGTGTTTTAGCTTGTGCTAATACTATCTGAACAAATTTCTCCATCTGTTCAAAATCGCCAGCCAGGTATGCCGCTTCTGCTGCTGTTTCATATAAGGATAGAATTAGTTCATATTTTCTCTTCCAGACATCATCTTTTAATAATTTGATACCAGTAATTAAATACTTAATTGCTGTCACATAAGCTGTGGATGCTAAAGCTCTACGTCCAGCAATTAAATTCATAGCGGCGAGTTCATCACTTTCTATTTGGTTGGCGATTAAATCTAGCCCTATATTGAACTGATTTACCAGAGTAAAAATATTTTCTTCTCTATGTTGAGTTGGAATTTTTTTAAATAACAACTTTCCTATTTTGAGATGAATTGATTTTTTCTGATCTTCAGGAATTAGTGAATAGGCAGCTTGTTGAACTCGATCATGGACAAACTTATATTTTGATAATTGATTACTAATAATTGGTAATTGAGCCTGATTGCCTAAAGCTGACAATATTTTCGTTTTCCATCGTTGAATTTCAGCATCAGATTCTAACAACAATTGTCTGATTAAATCTTGAAAAGCTTCTACCCACCCAGAAAAAGGAATATCGCGTTGAAATTGGTCAAATTTTCCTTTGATAAAGTAGCTGCGCTGATAAACAATTGGTTTATGAACTTCGTTAACAACAGCAGTTTTACCTACACCAGGATCACCAACGACTAATATCATCTCTGCTAAACAAGCAGAGGGAAAAGTCGCAAGACGTTCAAAAGCAGCAAGTAAAGTTTCCACTTCCCGTTGACGACCATAGAGTTTTTCGGGAATGAGAAAACGGTTTGAGATATCCCTAGTAGCTAACTCAAAGGAGTCTATTTTACTAGTCTCTTGCCACTGTTGTTTACATATTTCTAAGTCGTACTTTAAACCTAAGCAACTCTGATAGCGATCTTCAGCATTTTTTGCCATTAGCTTGCTGATAATCTCAGATAATATTGGCGGAATTTTAGAATTAACTTCGCTGGGTTTTGGTGCTTCTTTGGCAATATGAGAATAAACTAACTCCATCGAGTCAGCAGCTATGAAGGGTAACTGTCCTGTGAGCAGTTCAAAGAAGGTGACACCAAGGGAATAAAAGTCGGTGCGGTAGTCAATCCCCCGATTCATTCGTCCAGTTTGTTCTGGAGAAATATAGGATAGCGTACCTTCTAAAACATTGGGATTGGTAAGACATTGAATCTCTCTTGGCAAAAGAGAGGCTATACTGAAATCAATAATTTTGATCTCTTTTGTGGTAGGTTGGATCAAAATATTGGCAGGTTTGATGTCTTTATGAATAACACGTTGACGATGTAATTGATCAAGAATAGAAGCAATTTGAATGCTAATATCAAGAAAATCAGTGAGGGGTAATTCAAAATTGTTAATGTTGTCAACTGTAGAGATTTCTATGCTGTTTTTGCTTATCCACTGTTGAAGTGAAATCCCACCAAAGTCTTCCATGACAATGGCATAGCCGTTGTGATAATTTTCTAAAGTATAAGTTTTAACGATGCCTGGAAAATTAAGTTTTTTAGTAATTATATATTGATTGCGAAATTGAGCGAGTTCATTGAGGCTAGGATATTCATTTCGCATCAGTTTGATGATCACAGGTTGTTGATCTTGTTCTCTAATACCCCGATAAACAATAGTTCTACTACCTAAGTAGATTTGATCAGTAATGCAATAACCGGGAAAGGAAATAACTCTATCTAATGGTAATAACATTTTTTAGCTGAGTCTGATTATAGTATCCATAAATTTAGTATTCCCACTGTTCTATTACTGCTATCACCTAATTTCATAAAATCATGTATATTTTGTGCAATATATTAAGTAAACTCAAACATCGACTATACAAAATTAAAAATTATATATATGAATAATAATTATTCAAACAAAAAAGCCTGCTTAGGCAGGCTAGTGGCTCTAAGTAGGAGCATAAAAGTTCAAATAATACTACTTGATTTTCTGTTTTATAAAGGTTACAACCTGAGCTAATTGTTTCTTCAAAGCATCTATTTCCGCTTGCATTTTGACAATTTTTTCAGTTAATGTCTGAATCTCATTAGTTGAGGAAGTAATGCCGACATCAGGACTTGTTGTTAGATTGTTGTCAGCAGTAGATGTTGCTGTTGATGTCTGTTCTGAACGCGGCTGTTTAGCCTTTGTCATGGCTGACTTAATTGCGCCAATGAGTTGCTTTTGATCAAAAGGCTTACCGAGAAATTCAAAATGTTCAAAGGGTTCTGAGATTTTCTCTGTAACCTCTTCCTTGCGACCAGACATGATCACCAGAGGAATTTTCCTGAGATCGCTTTGAGATTGAATCTGCTGAAAAACTTCCCAGCCGCTCATTTTTGGCAACAAGAAATCCAACATAATCAAGCTGAGTTTTTCCTGGCGGATTAAATTCAATCCTTCTAGACCATCTTTTGCTTCCAATACATCGAAGTTACCCGGAGGCAACATTTCTCGTACTTTTACTCGGACAACTGTAGTGTCATCGATAACTAAAACT
Source organism: Pelatocladus sp. (assembly GCF_059505505.1). Lineage (NCBI taxonomy): Bacteria > Bacillati > Cyanobacteriota > Cyanophyceae > Nostocales > Hapalosiphonaceae > Pelatocladus > Pelatocladus sp. The sequence goes on from NZ_JCACKS010000242.1 coordinate 16,305, forward strand.
TTGTTACTTACCACGACTGCTTGCTCTAACAGAAACTTTAGGTTTTGATAGTGTTTTTACTGCCTTACGGCTCTGAGTTCTCCCACTATACTCAATATTTATCTTGATTGGGGGATAGTATTTTTATGGAGAAACTTTGAGTAATGAAAGTGTTTTAATAAACTTTGGCTGTTGTGATTTGCAATTTATGTCATGGTGATAAAAGTAGACTTTTTGCAGAAGTCAGGAAAGAGTAACGGTTAAAGGGATAAACACTTGCTTTCTTGTTTACCCTTTAACTTTTTGCCCCAGTTCAAATGAGAGCATCCCAAATGTTCACTGTTTGATTTATTTGAGTCTATAAAGACGACTTGTGCTATGGAGCTATGGGTTTTAACCCTTAGCGGTATATTGAAAAAATTGGGATGCTCCCGGTCAAATCAACTCAAGTGAATTTTTTGGATGTCATGACCTCGTTTAGAACAAATCAACTCAAGTCTGAAATTGCTGCTTTGCCAACGTGGTTACGTCGCCCAATTGGCAAAGCTAGTGAACTCTCGACAGTACAACGTATTATCAAGCAGCGCCAGATTCATACTATTTGTGAAGAAGGACGTTGCCCAAATCGAGGGGAGTGTTACGCCCAAAAAACTGCGACCTTTTTACTTATGGGTCCAACATGTACTAGATCTTGTGCTTTTTGTCAAGTAGATAAAGGTCATGCACCTATGCCTTTAGATCCAGAAGAACCCAAAAAGGTGGCAGAAGCTGTACAACTGTTGGGACTACGTTATGTGGTACTGACTTCTGTAGCTCGTGATGATTTACCTGATCAAGGTGCTGGTTGGTTTGTGAAAACAATGGAAGCGATTCGCCAAGTGAACTCAGAGACTCAAATTGAGGTGTTGACTCCAGATTTTTATGGAGAATGGCAACGTATAGCTGCGATCGCCAACAAAAAACCAGCTTGTTATAACCATAATATCGAGACAGTGCGACGGTTAAGCGGACCAGTACGCCGAGGCGCAAAATATGATCGCTCGCTTTTAGTTTTACAAATTGTTAAAGAAATCGACCCCACTATCCCTACTAAATCCGGTTTGATGTTAGGACACGGAGAAACTGTCCAAGAAGTCATCGAAACCATGACAGATTTACGCCAAGTCGGATGCGATCGCCTGACAATTGGCCAGTATATGCGTCCTTCTCTAGAACATTTACCAGTGCAAAAATACTGGACACCAGCAGAATTTGATGAATTGGGTGCGATCGCCAAACAAATGGGATTTAGCCACGTCCGTTCCGGCCCTCTGGTTCGTAGTTCCTATCATGCTGGGGAAGAAGAGTAGAAGATTGTTGGTGGTTAGTTGTTAACTATCCCCCATGTCCCCTTTTCCCCTTTTCCCCGATCCCTAATCCCCGATCCAGATCTACCCAAAATCACGAAAATATTTTTAACGAAAGTGGTAAATAGGGACATCTGTTTGGTATTTCTGAAGAAGTCCTTAAGTTAGGAGTTCATCCGATGGCTAAAGCAGATACTACAGCAGATTTACCCGTAGCTAAATCAACAGCAGCTAAACCCCCCTACCCATTTCGTACGGGTTGGGCGTTGGCGCTTTTAGCTCTCAATCTCCTTGTAGCTGCCTATTACTTCCATATCGTTGAATAATTAAGCGGTTCAACTGGGAATGGGGATCGGGGAAAAGGGGATCAGGGATAGGGATAAGGGACTGGGGAAAATCCTTTCTCAATAACCAATTCCCGATATCCGATTCCCAATCCCATTAACCTCTACCCTCGATCCCCAATCCCTGATCCCCTTTTCCCCAATCCCCAGATCAGATCGTGCCTCGGAATAAACCTTTGGGACGAATCAGTAGTACTAAAATCATAATTAACAGGGCTACACCTTGTTTATACTGAGAACCAAGCAAAGGTGTACTCACTTCTTGGACAATACCGATAATAAAAGCAGCAGCGATCGCACCGTAAGGATTACCAATCCCACCTAAAATTACTGAAGCAAACAAAGGTAGTATTAAAAACCAACCCATATTAGGGCGTACAGCTTCACTTAGTCCTAACATGCTTCCACCTAAAGAAGTCAAGCTACCTGCTATCACCCAAGTCCACAATACAACTTGGTCAACATTAATACCAGAGACTCGTGCTAAGTCAATATCATCAGCAACGGCTCGCATTGCTTTACCGATTTTCGTATTTTGTAGGAGGTAATGCAGAACTAAAATTACTAATATTGCTAAAACAACCACCAACAGCTTGACTTGAGGTATCTTTATTCCCCAAAAGTCCAAAGCTTGAGCAACTGGTACATTGTATTTTTGATTGCTACCACCCCAGAAAAAGATAATACCATTGCGAAGAAATAGGGCTAGCCCAATAGAAATAATAATAAAGGTGGTGGAAGTAGCCCGAATCGAACGCATTCTTGACCACAGTAATTTTTCTGACAATAGCATTGCGGCAACAGTCCCTACAGCTGCTAGTATCATTGACAGCCAAATATTTATGCCAGTGGAATTGACAAGCAATGTTAAGTATGCACCGAGAGTGAGAAAGTCACCATGGGCAAAATTGGACAACCGTAAAATCCCATAAGTGAGAGTAAGTCCAACTGCACCCAAAGCGATAATACTCCCTACTGAGATCCCGTTGACGATTAATTGAACTAGTTGTGCATTCATAGCGTTACTTTTGTTTTAAGCTATTACAGCATAAAAGTTTCATCAAAAAATTTTTGTATTGCTTTCAAACTCGACATTTCCAGTTTTAGTCTGTAAATATAAAAAGAGGAGTGCGTTAATATACATAGCATCCTGTTTGCACTTTTGTGCAAAGCTAAACTTCTTAAGCGGTCTAGTTGACCATGCAGCAGTATTCAAGCTTACCAGAACCAAACTCACAAGTAGATGCAACACCAACTGTTTTGACAACTATCCAACAACTGCAAGCTGAGTTGTGGCTGGAACACAGCTTGAGTCGGTTGCAAAATCGCCTCAATGATTGTCTGGTAAGTTTAACTAGCAATCAACAAACAGTGGCTGGAGAAGCAGAAATTTTTCAAACTGTGGTTAACGAATTAAATAGTGTTTTGAATAACACCAAGGTAGCGATCGCACTTGTAGAACCACAAAAAAAAGTTGGCAAGGTTTGTTTTGTTCCAACTTCTACCTCTCAACATTCATCATCATTAATGATTGAAGGGATGGTGAAAAAGAAAAAAAAACTCCGTTTGAGATTAGCAGAAGAAATAGATATTGATGATTTGCAGTTGCTTGCACAACAAGAACCACCCGGCGTTTGGCAATTAGCCAATGATATTGATGGCGTGATTGGTTGGTTAATTATTGCTAGAACACCTGTAGAGTCTGATGCTAATGCATTCAAAGATACTTGTATACAAATCACACCACAACTGCTGACACGCGCTGTACAACAATGCGTTACCACCATAACCCAATTGCGAAAAGTACAATCTTTACAGCGCCACTGTCAACAGTTAGAAACTATCAATCAACAACTAGAACGTACTAATCAACTTAAAAATCAATTTTTAGCAAACACCAGTCACGAAATCCGTACTCCTCTAAGTTCAATTACTGGTTTTATCCACCTGCTGATAGCCCAAGGGTATGAACCCTCTAAAGAACGTCATCAAGAATATTTAGGCATTATTCAATCTAGTAGTAAGCATCTGTTGGCTTTGATTAACGACATTTTAGATTTGTCTAAAATTGAAGCCAATCAATTAGAAATGCAATGGGAACAAGTGGATTTGCCAACATTATGTCGCAATGTTCTACTTTTATTAAAAGAAAAAGCCACTAATAAAGGTTTAAAGATATCACTCGAATTAGATCCGAATGTTAATACCTTATTAGCTGATTCTTTGCGCCTTAAGCAAATGTTGTTGAATTTATTGTTTAATGCAGTTAAATTCACCACTAATGGCAGCGTTGGCTTACAAGTTAAACTCAAAAATTATTGGATATATTTTACAGTTTGGGATACTGGTATTGGCATATCTCAAGAACATCAAGCAGAACTTTTCCAACCTTATTTTCAGATTTCTAACAGCGTAGTTAGTCGAAACGAAGGCACTGGTTTAGGATTAGTTGTGACTCAAAAACTCGCTGAACTTCATGGTGGTAGAGTAGAAGTAGAATCAGAACTAGGTCATGGTTCTCGATTTACTATTGTACTACCCCTCAAACAGAAGTGTGAAACCGAGAAAGTAGAGGAAGTGGAGGAGTTGGGGAAAGTAGGGAAAAAAGCGAAGACAGAAGATATATCTAGAACCTCTCAATCATTCTCCAAAAATAATTATTTCCCAAATATTTTGTTAGTAGAAGACGACTCAGATAATGCCCGATTAATACAAATTTATCTGCAAAAATTGGGTTATCAGATAAATTTGGTCAATAACGCAGAGCAAATGTGGAAAATATTATATCAGCAAAAGCCAGCTGTAATTTTACTAGATATTAAACTACCAGATGAGGATGGTCTAGGAATCATACAAAAGTTGCGAGAACATCAGCAGTATCGAAATATTCCGATAATTGTGCAAACTGCAATGGCAATGAAAGGCGATCGCGAAATTTGTCTCGCAGCAGGAGTCAACGAATATATTTCTAAACCGATAGATTTACCATTGTTAGCAAGTTTAGTGGCAAAAAATATATATAAAACCTTCTATCGCAACCATTAAATACTAAGGAGTTAGTAAAATGTAATTGGTAGGGTGCTGTAGTTTTTGGTTAGGTCATAAAATGATGTTAACAGAAAAATTTGAGCAATTAAAAGCAATATTTGCAGAGATGAAGCGAGCTTTAATTGCTTACTCTGGTGGTGTTGATAGTACTTTAGTTGCTAAGGTTGCTTATGATGTCTTGGGCGATTGCGCTTTGGCTGTAACAGCTGTTTCACCAAGTCTGTTACCTGAAGAATTGGAAGATGCCAAAATTCAAGCAGCAACGATGGGGATTCCGCATCAAATCATCGCTACACACGAGATGGAAAATCCTAGTTACACTTCCAACCCTGTTAACCGTTGTTATTTCTGCAAAAGTGAATTGCATGATACTCTCAAACCCTTAGCTGTGGAAATGGGTTATCCCTACGTAATCGATGGGGTAAATGCTGATGACTTGCATGATTATCGCCCAGGAATTCAGGCGGCGAAAGAAAGAGGTGCGCGATCGCCTCTAGCAGAAGTTGGTATTACCAAAGCCGAAGTCCGACAACTTTCCCAACAACTCGGTTTACCTTGGTGGGATAAACCCGCCCAACCTTGTCTGAGTTCACGTTTTCCCTATGGTGAAGAAATTACTGTAGCGAAGTTACAACGTGTAGGTAGAGCAGAAATTTATCTGCGTAAGTTGGGATGGAAAAATTTACGAGTACGTTCAGAAGGTGATACTGCCAGAATTGAATTATCATCAGAACAAATCAAAGATTTTGTATTAAATACGGATTTAAAAACAGTAGTTTCTACATTTCAAGAGTTTGGTTTTATCTACGTAACTCTCGATTTGGAAGGTTATAGCAGTGGTAAATTAAATCGAGTTTTAAATTCGCAACAAGCCCTAATTCACACGGGAGCATCACTCTCCGGCTAATCGTAATAAATCTGCTTACAATATTTTGTGCCAAATTTTTTAAACTTTAGCTAACCGAGTCAAAAATCTGTTGCGCTGTGAGGTTTTTCAAATTCTTCTGGTTTACTACCAACACATCAGGTAATCTATCTGTGTGCATCTGTATGCATCGGTATTCGATATACAAAATATTAAAAAAGCTAGTTCTCTTTCCCTCAAAAGAACTAGCTTTGCACTTTCTTTATGCATCTTAATTGCTGCCCTGTTCAAGGTACAGTCTTTAACCGAACTTACCGCTAACGTATTCCTTAGTGGCTTCTTGTTGAGGATTTTGGAAAATTGCTTCTGTGCGGTCAAATTCCACTAAATAGCCAGTCCGACCACCTTTTTCTGATGTCTGGACGTTGAAAAAGGCTGTCATATCCGACACACGGGAAGCTTGTTGCATGTTGTGAGTCACAATCACCACGGTATAGCGCTGTTTGAGGTCGTGGATGAGTTCTTCAACTTGCAAGGTAGAAATAGGATCAAGCGCCGAACAAGGTTCATCCATTAAAATTACATCTGGCTGAACAGCGATCGCACGAGCAATACACAAACGCTGTTGTTGACCACCAGACAAAGATAAACCACTTTGCTTGAGTTTGTCTTTTACATCTTCCCACAAAGCAGCTTGTTTGAGCGATCGCTCTACCAATTCATCCATGTCTCCTTTGTAGCCGTTGAGTCTCGGCCCAAAAGCGATATTGTCATAAATTGATTTGGGGAAAGGGTTGGGTCTTTGAAACACCATCCCGATTTTACGGCGTACTTCTACAGGGTCAACTTGGGGTGCGTAGAGGTTTTCACCATAGTAAAAAACTTTACCTTCTGCCCGAAATGATTCAATGAGATCATTCAGGCGGTTATAACATCTAAGTAAAGTACTTTTACCACATCCAGAGGGGCCAATAAAGGCTGTAACGCGATTTTTCTGAACATCCATCCAGACATCACGTACTGCTAAGAAGCTACCGTAGTAGATGTTAAGACCCTCGGCCCGTAAAACAGTATCTGTTTGGTTGGCGGTGCTGATGTTTGTTACCATAAATGCTAGATATTGCTAACTTGACAATGTAATAAAGATGTGATAATAAGTTGGCATCATGTGTATTTTTTGCGATGAGTTGCCAAACGAGCAATAATACTCGTAAGCAGCACCATCAACACCAAAATTAGAGATGCAGCCCAAGCCATTGCCTGCCAGTTTTTATAGGGAGCGATCGCGAAGTTATAAACTAAAACTGCAAGGGAAGCTGTGGGTTTAAACAAACCATCAAACCAGTACTGAGAGAATAAAGCGGTGAATAATAGCGGTGCGGTTTCACCTGCGGCTCGTGCGATCGCTAGTGTTGAACCTGTGACAATTGCTGGTAAAGCTGCTGGTAAAACTACCCACGCCACTTTTTGATAGTTTGTTGCTCCTAAACCAGTTGCAGCTTGGCGCAAATCATCTGATACCAACTGTAAGGCTTCGTCTGTAGTCTTTACAATAATAGGTAGCATCAATACTGACAGCGCTACTCCCCCACCAAAAGCGGAAAACGAGCCGATGGTCACTACCACAATCCCGTAAGCAAACACCCCCGCAATGATTGAAGGGACACCACTGAGAATATTTGTAGAAAAGCGCACCCAGCGAGCAATTTTCCCAGAGCTAAACTCAGTCAAATAAACAGCACCTAAAACTCCTATGGGGATGCTAATCAAAGCACCAATGCCTACCATGATGATTGTACCGATGATGGCATTACCAAAACCCCCTCCTGGCGCCAATGGTGGTGGTGGTAACTCAGTAAACAAACTTGGTCGCAGACTAGCAAAGCCTTGAATTATGACGTAGGAAAGTACTGCTATTAAAGGTATGAGTGCCAATATTCCACATATAAATGCAATGACTGTCATCACAGTGTTGAATATCGTTCGGGGTGACGACGAACGAGCCATACTATTGTGGAGAGATGCACTTTGAGATTTGTCTGTATAAGCCATATTTCAACACACTTCAAAACACAAAAATGCTACAGTCTACAGTCGATTGACTCGCATGACTATGAACTCAGCCAAAACATTTACTATCAGAGTTAAAACAAACAGAATCAAAGCAGCGTACATCAGAGCAGATATTTGCAGACCGCTTGCTTCGGCGAACTGATTTGCTAGTAAAGAAGAAATGGTGTTAGCTGGTGCAAACAATGAAGGGCTAATTCTGTTCGAGTTACCAATCAACATTGTTACAGCCATTGTTTCTCCCATCGCCCGACCTAAAGCCAGCATCACGGCGCTGACGATTCCAGAGAAAGCAGTAGGTAAAATTACTTTAAAAAGTGCTTCCCAACGGGTTGCTCCGAGTCCTAGAGCTGCTTGACGCAAACTAGAAGGTACAGAAATTAACGCGTCGCGAGAAATTGCTGTAATAATTGGCAAAGTCATGATACCTAAGATGATTCCCGCCGGAAACATCGCTGGCCCTGTGGGAACAGTACTAAAAATTGGCAGCCAACCAAAAGAATTATGAAGCCATTTCCCTAGAGCAGTAAGCGGAGGAATCAATACAAAAATTCCCCAGATACCATAGACTACACTGGGAATTGCTGCTAAAAGTTCTACCAAAAACACCAATACTGTACGTACAGATAATGGTAGCCAATTTTCGCTTAAAAGTATAGCCGTGCCAACACCAATCGGTACAGCTAGTAATAAACCAATAAATGCACTAACTAAAGTTCCGTATACTTGCGGTAGTACACCGTATACATTATTTACAGGGTTCCAAGTACTTTCTGTTAAAAAGCGGACTACACCAAATTCTTTAATTGCAGGTACAGATTCAATACCAACCTGTATGGCTATCCACAACAAGATAGCAGCGATCGCCAGAGCAAATATTCGCGTTAACCAAATAAAGCCTTTATCTAAAGACTTTTCAAACTCAGAACGAGGACTAATAGTAGGCTTATCACCTTGGGCTGATATATTCATGAATGACTTTACCCATCAACGGTTCAAAAAGTGGGAGCGAACCTTGCTAGTCATTAGTTATTAGTCATTGTCACTCGTCATTGATTTAAGTATCTGGACAAAATTAAATTTGTTTGTGGAGACTTTTAACAGGGAATAGGGAACTCTTAACGAGAAAACAATCTGTGTCATTAACTCTGTCTAAGTACTGATCACAAATGACAAATGACAAATGACTAAATATTATTTACTTGCGCTGGAATCATTGCTTGAACCTACGGCAATTTTATAGTCAGGGCTGATCGCGTCCGCAGCCGCAGCTACTTTCTCTACTACGTTTGCAGGTAGAGGAACATAACCTAGCTCTGGAGCATTTTTCTGACCTTCTGTCAAGCCGTACTCAACCATAGCTTCAATTGCTTTGGCTTTTGCTGCTTCAGGATATTTTTTGTGAACCAAAAGCCAAGTATAGGTAACGACGGGATAGGAAGCATCTCCTTCAGGATCTGTGATGAAGGCGCGGAGATTTTCAGGTAAAGTAACTGCTTCTAGGGTTTTTGCTGCTGACTCATCAGTAGGTACAACAAATTTACCTGCTTTATTTTCCAAAGCCGCAAACTTGAGATTATTTTGTTTGGCGTAGCCGTATTCTATGTAACCAATTGAGCCTGCTGTTTGGGTAATTTGAGCAGTCACACCTTCATTACCTTTAGCACCAACTCCTACAGGCCAGTTGACAGTTTTACCGTCACCGACTTTACTCTTCCATTCTGGGCTAACGGCGCTGAGGTGTTTTGTAAATACACCTGTAGTACCACTACCATCAGAACGATAAATTACTGTAAGTGGTTCGTTAGGAAGTTTTGCACCTGGGTTTGCAGCAGCGATTTTCGGATCGTTCCAAGACTTGATTTTGCCTAGCAGAATATCAGTGTAAACTTCCCGTGGAAGCTTTAATTCTGGAACATCTGGTAAATTGTAAGCTAGGACAATGCTACCAGCTGTCATGGGTAACATTAGTACGCCTTTATCTGCTGGTATTTTTTGGATTTCTTCATCCTTCATCGCTACGTCGCTAGCGCCAAAGTCTACAGTACCTTGGGTAAATTGCTCAACCCCAGCACCGCTACCAACAGACTGATAGTTAACTTGCAGATCAGGATATTTTTTGTTTAAGTCAAAAAACCAACGACTATACAGTGGCGCTGGAAATGTTGCACCAGCTCCAGTTAACGATACTTTTCCACCAAGATCCAATTTTGCAGGACTCGAAGCAGTTGTATCAGTAGCAGCACCAGGAGTTGCGTCGCCAGTGGAAGTGTTGTTTTGAGCTTCCTGTCCACCGCAAGCAGCTAGGCTGATCGCTAGTGCTAATACCGAAATAGTTCTCGTTAGGCGAGATTTATGAATTACTGACGTACGGGAAAGCATGGATTATGATATTGGGTCTTAATTTTTCCAGCTAAACCCCTATGATGATATAGCTTTTTGGTAAAGAGAAGGTTAAAGACACAAGGATTATGATGTTTTTAACTAGTATTTTTATACAAGTTTTAATTTTGTTAAGTTGACTAAGGTTTTTGATTGCAATCGATTCTCATTTCTCAAGCTAGAAGCTAGGGGCTTTGCAGCGAAGAATTTTGGTAAAGTTATTGAATAACTTTTTTGAATAAGTTGAGAAGATATAGCGGTTCTCATTTGAATCAAATACACCACCATGAACAATGTAGAGACGTTACATGTAACGTCTGAGCGCAGCGTATTGCACACAACCGAGAAGCGCTATAAAAAGATGTAAAGGCGTGTAAGAGTCATGAGCATCAATTGAGTATTTATTTTTGTATAAAAAGATGCTCGATATTAGCTAATAAACACATAAAATTATCGTTTTGAGCGTTTAATGAGCATTAAACTCAGGATGAAGGCTATAAATATTGAAAATACAAGGACTTTGCAATTACTATGGTCTATGATTGGCTTACTGCTAACTATGGGTGGTACTTTCTTAGAAGCAAATACTACCACCTTACCTTGGAGTTGGAGTAAGCACGGAATTCACACTTTTTCCTTGGGCGTCACTTTTCAAATCGGCGGGGTGCTACTTGTAGGATGTTTAGGTGGCAAAAATGCTGGCGCCATTTCACAAATAGCATATTTGGTGATGGGACTAACTTTATTACCCGTATTTGCTAGTGGTGGTGGTCTTGGCTATGTTAAGCTATCACAGTTTGGTTATTTACTGGGCTTTATTCCAGGAGCTTGGATTTGTGGCTTTTTTGCCTTTAAAGCCAGACCTCGACTGGAAGCACTAGCATTTAGTTGTATTTGTGGCTTGTTAACTGTTCACGTCTGCGGTATTAGTTATTTGATTCTCAGCTATGTTTTACAGTTACAAGGTACAGAAACTCTGACCCTGATGCAAGCAATCCTCAGATATTCTTGGTTTGCATTACCAGGACAACTAGCTGTGATCTGTGCTGTCACTGTCATAGCGTATGTGCTACGTCACTTAATGTTTTATTAGTCTTTTGTCATTTGTCATTTGTCATTTGTCAAAAGCTAATGACTAATGGCTAATGACTAATGGCTAATGACTAATGATTCTTGACTATTTTGCCATGCGTTTTAAAAATAAATTCTTCTGGATTACTGGCTTTATTGCTTTTTTTTTAGACCAAATCACAAAATATTGGGTGGTACAAACCTTTAGTTTGAAACAAACATTGCCAGTGTTACCTGGTATATTTCATTTAACATATGTGACTAATACTGGTGCAGCTTTTAGCTTGCTATCAGGAAAAGTAGAATGGTTACGTTGGCTATCTTTGGGAGTGAGTTTAGCACTAATAGCTTTGGCATGGTTGGGCCCAAACTTAAACCGTTGGGAGCAGTGGGGTTATGGTTTAATATTGGGTGGTGCTATGGGTAATGGTATAGACCGCTTTGCTTTAGGTTATGTTGTTGATTTCTTAGATTTTCGACTGATTAACTTTCCTGTATTTAATTTGGCAGATGTGTTTATTAATATTGGTATTGTCTGTCTGTTGATTGCCACTTTTCAAAAAACACCAACTTCTAGTCGCAGGTAAATTTTATCAAAAAAAAGGTGTAGGAGGAATGATTTGATGGCTCGCGATCGCACCTCACTTTTCTTTTTCCACACCTACACATCCCAAAATACACAAACAAGAGGCTATTTTATATAGCCTCTTGTCATCCTAAAAAAGCAGCAAATTTTTAAACACGTCAAAAATTAAGAAACCTGTATCAGAATCATCTCATAAACAAGGTGAAGCCTGATCTTAAATGATTATTGACCAGTACCAGTACCACTACCAGGAGTGAGCTGAGTTGGACTGCTAGAGTCAGGTGCTGGAGTTGTACTATCCGGTGCTGGAATAATCTGAGTTGGACTGCTAGAGTCAGGTGCTGGAGTTGTACTATCCGGTACTGGAGTGATCTGAGTTGGACTGCTAGAGTCAGGTGCTGGAGTTGTACTATCCGGTGCTGGAATAATCTGAGTTGGACTGCTAGAGTCAGGCGCTGGAGTTGTACTATCCGGTGTTGTGCTATCCGGTGCTGGAGTTGTACTATCCGGCATTGTGCTATCCGGTGTTGTGCTGTCCGGTGCTGGAGTTGTACTATCCGGCATTGTGCTATCCGGTGTTGTGCTATCCGGTGCTGGAGTTGTACTATCCGGTGTTGTGCTATCCGGTGTTGTGCTATCCGGTGCTGGAGTTGTACTGTCAGGAGCCGGAGTTGTACTGTCAGGAGATGGAGTTGTACTATCTGGTGTTGTAGTGTTGCTCGATGCTCCCTGACAACGGGAATTTAATGGAAAATATTCACACAGAATCTTCTTCCCCTCTGGTGAAAGTTTAATTTCTGGGGGTGAAGTAGTGGTTTCTTGATTCTGCTGGCTTAATTCAGGAAATTTGGTGATTTGGGCAGCAGCAATATTGCTGGTTAATGCCAGAGTCAGGGCCGCGCCTGTCAGGGTAATAAATTTCCCCTTCATATTACTTAACCTCAACACCTTTAAAGAATACTCGGCCCATTAAATCAAACAATAGGCTTTATAAAATCTTCCTAAAAGTAGATGTTTTTTTTGATTTTATATGATTTTTGTTTTTAGGTTGTAAAAATTAAATCATTAAATAATAAAATTTTAGTAGAAATAAATACTACAAAACCCAGCTTAAGTTGTTGTAATCCAAGTAAATAGGCTATTTAAACATAAAACCGAGTAGAACCAAAAGAAAATTTATTAACTAGATCAACATGTAAAAAAACTAACGTTCAAAGTCATATTGATATATATTATCTTGATGTCAATAAAAATTGGGAACCACTCTGTGCTGCTAACGTCCTTGTAACGTTATGAGTACAATGGTGGAATACAAACACCAAGATGGCAGTTCGCCGATTTTTCAGTAATATCCGTGGTTTCTTTAGCCGATGAGTTCCCCCCAACCCCCTCAAAAGCCACAAACATTGCTTGGTCAGATAACGCAAGCAGTACAAACAATTCAAGCTCGGGTTGATTTTTCCAAACTAGCACTTAAGCCTAATGCCAGAGTACCAGAACTCTGGGTGCAGGATGCAGGGGCGGATAAGGCAGAAGTATATCCGTTATTGGGCGATCGCTATATGCTAGGTCGCAGTTCCAAATCCTGTGATATCGTCGTCCGCAACCCGGTTGTCAGCCAAATTCACTTGTCACTGTCACGGGATTCGACTCAACGGCAACCTATTTTTGTCATCAAAGATGAAAATTCTACAAATGGCATTTATCGTGGCAAGCGTCGGCTTACATCCCTAGAATTGCGTCATGGTGATGTCCTCACCTTGGGACCACCAGAACTGGCTGCTTCAGTGAAGCTACAATACGTTGATCCACCCCCTTGGTACGTCAAAGCCGCAACTTGGACTGCTTACGGAATGGGTGGTGTTAGCGCTCTGACAGTGCTAGTAATTGGTGCTGAATCCCTAAGATTTCGTGTTAGACCTCTACCTAACCCAACTCGCGCTCCTGTGGTTGTATATGCAGGTGATGGGGAAACACCGCTACGTGAGCCAAGGAATACTGCTCATGTAGACATGAAAGGACTCAAAGATTTCGGGCCGTATTTGCCGTCGGCGGTAGTTGCTTCTGAAGATAGCCGTTACTACTGGCATTTTGGCGTAGATCCCTATGGCATTCTCCGAGCCGTCCTCATCAATACCCGCAGTGGTGATGTGCAACAAGGCGCTAGTACAGTTACCCAGCAAGTTGCTCGCAGTTTGTTTCGTGATTATGTTGGTAGACAAGATTCCCTGGGCCGCAAAGTTCGAGAGGCGATTGTCTCTCTAAAATTAGAAACCTTTTATAGCAAAGATCAGATTTTATTGACTTATTTAAACCGAGTATTTTTAGGGGCTGATACTTCTGGGTTTGAAGATGCTGCACGGTATTATTTTGATAAGTCAGCCAAGGAATTAACTTTGGCTGAATCCGCTACTTTAGTGGGTATTTTGCCTGGACCTAACAGTTTTAATTTCTGTGGCGATAATCAAAGTAGAACAAGGATTATAGAGTATCGTAACCGCGTTTTACGACGGATGCTTGAAGCGGGTAAAATCAAGCAAGATGATTATAATCGAGCCAGGCGATCGCCTGTAGATGTCAGCCCAAAAGTCTGTCAACAGCAGGCAAAAACCATCGCCCCGTATTTGTACAGCTACATTTTCCAAGAACTGGAATCCATCTTGGGAAAAGACTTGGCGGGTGAAGGTAACTTTATTATCGAAACTCAGCTAGACATTGGAATGCAACAACAAGCTGAAGCTTCGTTGCGTAACTATGTTAACAACGCTGGGAGCAATTTTAAGTTTTCCGAAGGAGCAATAGTTACCCTAGATTCCAGTACTGGCGCTATCCGAGCAATGGTAGGTGGTACAGATTATAGAACTAGTCAGTTCAATCGTGCTTATCAGGCTAAAAGACAACCTGGTTCTACCTTTAAAGTATTTGCTTACGCCGCCGCCATAGAACAAGGAATTTCACCCGCTAATAGTTATTCCTGCTCTCCTTTAACTTGGCAGGGTTTTACCTATAAACCTTGTCGAGCAGGTTCTGATGTCAGTTTAAGTATTGCTACTGGACTTGCCCAATCTGAAAACCCTATCGCCCTACGAGTTGCTAGGCAAATTGGGCTAAATAGAGTAGTAGAGATGGCAAAGCGTTTGGGAGTCAAATCAAACTTAGATCCAGTACCAGGATTAGTGTTAGGACAAAGCGAAGTCAATGTTTTGGAAATGACTGGTGCTTTTGGCGCTATAAGTAATCGCGGTGTGTGGAACCGTCCCCATGCAATTAGCCGCATTTTAGATAGCAGTGATTGCCGCGATCGCAAAGATTTAAAGACTTGCCGTGTAATTTACGCCTTTGATAAGGATGCTGAAGCCAACAAACGCGTACTGCGAAACGATATCGCCGCTACTATGACTCGCTTACTCCGAGGAGTAGTAACAAATGGTACTGGTGGTCGCGCTGCACTCGGTGATTTCGCGGTATCTGGTAAAACTGGTACAACCAATAACAACGTAGATTTATGGTTTATTGGCTTTATTCCTAGTCGTCAACTAGTAACTGGTATCTGGCTAGGCAACGACAACAATTCCCCAACATCTGGTAGTAGCGCTCAAGCTGCCCAATTGTGGGGAAATTATATGGGTAGAGTTGTGAGATAAGGATTGGGGATTGGGGATTGGGGATCGGGGATCAGGTGGAAGGGAAGGAAGACAAGGGTGACAAAGAGGACAAGCAGGACAAGGAGGAGAGAATAATACACTAACCAATTTTCAATACCCGCTCCCGGCTCCCTGATCCCTGATCCCCGCTCCCCAATTTACTGATACCCTTGCCAAGGTGTAATTTCTAACTTTCCACTCGGCTGAAAGATGACTTGGAAATGAGCCAGAGGTTCTTTGTTTATTGACGCTGATTGATTTGAGGGGTCAGATGACTGGAACATTTGTGGCAGAGGTGTTTCTCGAAAATAATCAAATGCTACTTGGTTGAGTGGTTCATAATCAGTAATGATGCCATCTTTGTTGACTGCTACACGATACTTTAAATCGATGGTATAGCTGGGTTTACCATGCCAATTTTGGCGAATACCATCATACAGTTGTTGGTTTAACTGTTCAACTTGAATGGCATCAGAAATTTTAGCTCCGATTACATCTGGTTTGGTTGTGTAACCACGCCAAGGACTAACTTGCAGTACACCATCTCTAGTGAAGACGACTCGATATTGAGCGATCGGTTCATTGGTAATTGGAGGGCGAACAGCAGGATTGTAAATTAGATTTGGTAGAGGAGTTTGATTTACTGCTTGATTTGCCTCTGGATTGACAGCTTTGTAACCAACGATCGCACCATCTGCTGCTACACCTACACGAAAAGCTAAATCAGCATTCAGTCCTTGGCGATTTTTCCAGTTGGGGTGAATTTGGTTATAAACTTGCCGATTTAAGGCACGTAACTGAGATGCATCTGTGATTTCAGGAACATTAGTTAAAAGTGTTTCTAAATCTTGATTAACTACAGATGTTGAACTCGGTGTGGGGTTAGCAACAGTTGTAGAAGTGGGTGTAGGGGTAAATTCGGGAGTTGTTGCTATCTGTTCATTAGCAGTTGGAGTAGGAGTAAATGCTGGAGTTGCAGCTATTTGAGCATTGACAGTCGGGGTGGGGGTAAATTCGGGAGTCGCAGCTATTTGTGCATTGACATTAGGTGTAGGATTTGTTGCTACAAATTGGTTGGCAGCTGGCGAAGGACTAGTAGTCGCTTCTGGATTAGTGGCTGGTGTTGACGGAGTAACACTTGAGGTATTTGAGTCAGATTGTTGCTGTGTAGTTGGTTGTGGTGGAGGAGGAGGTGGTATCATGGCAAAAGCGATCGCCGCAGCCGCCAAACTAGTTACCCCGACACTAGCTGGTACTGCCTGCTTGACCAAACCTTCACTACTAGAGCCATAACGTCTAGGAACTGGTTGTAATTCTAGTGATAGCTCAGGTAGAGTTTGGGTATCAGCAAAAAATTGATCAACGGCTTCTACCAAATCAAATAACTGTACTGTATTTAAATCTATTTGAACTGGCTGCTTGCCATCATGAACATAATTAGGCTGTAATATTTGCCCATTAGGAATTTCCGAATGTACAATCAATCGATGTCGATTGTACTCAAGCTTCTGCATTTGCACCAATTCAGAATCAAAATTGTGTGCTTGTGGGTGAGCAACACTACTTAAAAATTCTTGGGCATAAGCACTAACTGTTCTCACCAAACTTTCAAAAAATTCTCTACCACCCGATAGTGGTTGGCTATAACCTGATAAATAACATTCTGCATTTACCAATATAGATAGTGCTGGGCGCAGTTCCTGAAATTGTGCAGCCCTTGTAGCATCACTTAAACCCTCTAGAACTAACGTGCAATTTGGTAAACTATACTTACGTTGAATATTCATTCCACTTCACCGTCAAAAAGACTAATCCAGAAGCGCTGCATTCCAGCCGTACCTGTACAAAATAGTAATTTACCCAGCAAATCTATAGCCAACTCATCTAATTTTTCATCTGAATTTAATGCCATAACCCCAGAACGTCGTGGATTCATCCGGCTTTTAAAATGTGCTCTAAACCGTTCTAAGTAATTAGATAATCGTAAATTTTGTTCGAGTGGAATCTGCTTTTCATCCAGTTGCTGGTATATCATGAGCAACTGACGAATGACAACTGTCAAGCGCCGTGCTAAATAAGAAGCAATGACCACCAAGGCTTTAGCCTCCGTAATTGTCAAAGAACGGCGAATATGCGCTCTTCTGAGGGGATTAGTGCTACGCATTCGCCACAAATTCACCCTGTCTTTAATAATTCCTTTCAATTCCAATTCTTGTGCAAATGACAAAATGGCTTCTGAACTACCAAGTTCTAAAGCTTCAATAGCCAATAAAATCAAGTCTATTTGCACCCTAGTTTTACGGGGGCAAGAAGCCTGTCCTTCAATAGCAGGATCAGGTAAAGTATCCAAAATCATTGGCGGTGACTGGGGAATAGGGCTGTTATATGGCGTTAAACTAGCGGAGACATTCATTATAAATACCTTGTGCAGCTGCAACAGAGTCGGTAAAACTAATTTAAGATATATAGCCAAATTGGCATGTGTTTGTTTGTGTTCAGGGCATAGTAGCTCGATATATACATTAACTTACCCGTTCTATTTAAAGTTTTCCGCATACACAAAATGCAAGTTTTCCAATCACGGTTGTTTCTTATAGTTTACTTAGTATCATTTCATCTTTAACTGGGTGTAGTTTCTGGTAATCACCAATAGATAGGTTTGTGAATATTTCCAAGCGTACGACATAATAGTGTACGATTTTTCAGGTATCTGCCCTAACTGCCCGATGTATTTCCATCAGCAAAATGGGGGCAACTAAGAGGTTAAGGGATAAAGGCTAAGGAAGAGTGAATAATTTCCAAGTTCCTTCAAACCTTTTTCCTAGATTTTTGCTCCACCTTCATATACGCTATATTTCTTCACTTATGGATCTAAAGTCTCTGATTCGTGATATCCCAGATTTTCCTAAACCCGGAATTTTATTTCGGGATATTACCACCCTACTGCGCGATCCCCAAGGGCTGCGCCACACCATAGACTTGTTTACACAAAAAATTCTAGAAGCCGGACTGAAGGCAGATTACGTGATCGGAATGGAGTCGCGGGGTTTCATGTTTGGCACACCTCTGGCTTATCAATTAGGAGCTGGTTTTATCCCTGTTCGTAAACCGGGCAAATTACCAGCAGCAGTACATTCAATTGAATATGAACTAGAGTACGGTACAGATTGTTTGGAAGTACATCAAGATGCTTTGCACCCCCAAAGCCGAGTTTTGATTGTAGACGATTTGATTGCCACAGGTGGAACCGCAGGTGCAACTGCAAAATTAGTAGAAAAAATTGGCTGCGAACTGGTAGGGTTTGGGTTTATTATCGAGCTACGAGATTTACAAGGACGTAAAAATCTGCCAGATGTGCCGATTGTCAGCCTTGTTGAATATTAGTCATTGGTCATTGGTTACTGGTCATTGGTCATTGATTGATAGTTACTAATTGTTACAAATGACGAATGACAAAGGACAATTGACAAATGACCAATGACGGACAAAGGACAATTGACAAATGACTACCACAAGAATTTCCCCAGAAGCATTTAGGGATGGGCTAGTAAGAATAGTTGCTAACGAAACATTTCTTTATGTGATTAAAAGATTATTGCAGGCGTTGTTAACTTTGTTTTTGGCGTCAGCTTTGTCGTTTTTTATTATTCAACTTGCTCCAGGGGATTTCTTGTCAACGCTACAGCAAAACCCGAAAATCGATCCAGCGAGAATAGAGCAACTCAGGCGACAATTTGGTTTGGATAAGTCGTGGCCAGAGCAATTCTTTCTCTGGTTGGGGCGCATTATCACTCAAGGGGATTTTGGCACAAGTTTTGTTTACCAACGTTCTGTAGCTTCACTGATTTGGGAGAGGGTTCCAGCAACTTTATTGTTGGCTATTTCTTCTTTAGTTGTGACTTGGGCGATCGCTATTCCTTTAGGTATCGTTGCTGCTGTGAAGCAAAATCGCTTTACAGACAGGATTTTACAAGTGGTTAGCTATGCTGGGCAAGGATTTCCCAGTTTCATCACTGCTTTGTTATTGCTGATTTTTGCTCAATTAACTACTCCCATATTTCCCGTGGGTGGAATGACTAGCATCAATCACACCGATTTGACATGGTTTGGTCAAATCATCGATATCGCCTGGCACATGATTTTACCCACCATCGCCCTAAGTATTACTAGCTTTGCTGGATTGCAGCGCATCACTCGTGGTGAGCTACTGGATGTACTACGTCAAGATTACATCCAAACGGCTCGCGCCAAAGGGCTACCAGAAAATCGAGTCATTTACGTTCATGCTCTGCGGAACGCCATCAACCCCTTAATTACTTTGTTAGGTTTTGAATTAGCGAGTTTATTAAGTGGTGCATTTATTGCCGAATTTTTCTTTAATTGGCCTGGTTTAGGAAGACTAACTTTGCAAGCAGTGCAGAATCAAGATTTATATTTACTAATGGCAAGTTTGGTGATGGGCGCAGTGCTATTAATAGTTGGTAATTTAATAGCAGATTTGCTGCTTAAAGTAGCTGATCCTCGTATTCGTTTAGAAAATTTAAATTAGTTTTTTGTCATTAGTCATGAGTCATTTGTCCTTTGTTATTTGTAAGAAATAGTAATTATTAATCCATGACCAATGACCAATGACCAATGACCAATGACCAATGACCAATGACCAATGACC